>JASHTT010000190.1 GCA_030040415.1 Streptosporangiaceae bacterium
CGGCCCAGCGTTCAGGTCGGCGATCCGTTCATGGAGAAGCTGCTTGTCGAGTGCTGCCTGGAGCTGTACCGGGCCGGCCTGGTGGTCGGCATCCAGGACCTCGGCGCAGCCGGGGTGGCGTGTGCGACAACCGAGCTTGCCGCGGGCGGCGACGGCGGCATGCGGGTAACGCTGGACTCCCTGCCGCTGCGCGACTCGTCGCTCGGGCCAGCCGAGATCCTCATGAGTGAGTCGCAGGAACGCATGATGGCTGTGGTTACACCGGCCAATGTCGGGCCGTTCCTAGAAATATGCCGGAAATGGGACGTTCAGGGCACGGTCATCGGCGAGGTGACGGAGACCGGCCGGCTCGAGATGACCTGGTACGGCGAGCACGTGGTCGACATCCCGCCCGCCAGCGCGGCCAGCGGGCCCGTCTACGACCGGCCAGCCAGCAGGCCGGACGGCCAGGCAGCGCTAGCCGCCGCTGAACCGGCTCCGCCGTCGCGTGCCGACCTGCGCGCCGACCTGCTGAAGCTGCTCGGGTCGGCCGATGGCGGCGACAAGACCTGGGTCACCGAGCAGTACGACCACTACGTCCGCGGCGACACGGTGCTCGCCATGCCGCACGACGCGGGCGTGCTGGAAGTCGACGAGGAGAGCGGCCTCGGTGTCGCGCTCGCCACCGACGGGAACGGCAGGTACTGCCAGCTCGACCCCTACGCGGGCACGCAACTCGTGCTCTGCGAGGCCTACCGGAACGTGGCCGTTACCGGTGCGCGGCCGCTGGCCGTCACCAACTGCCTCAACTTCGGCTCGCCGGAGGATCCCGCTGTCATGTGGCAGTTCACCGAGGCGGTGCGCGGGCTGGCGGACGGGTGCCTCGCGCTCGGTACACCCGTTACGGGCGGGAACGTGAGTTTCTACAACCAGACCGGTGGCACGCCGATCCGGCCCACGCCGGTCGTCGGCGTTCTCGGGGTGCATGACGACGTCCGGCGCCGTGTGCCATCCGGCTTCAGCGTCGACGGAGCGCGGATCGTGCTGCTCGGCGAGACCAAGCCCGAGTTCGGCGGATCGCTGTGGGCCTGGCTGGTCCGCGGCCACCTGGGCGGCCGGCCGCCCGTGGTCAGCTTCGACGCCGAGCAGGCGCTCGCGGACGTCCTGGTGGCGAGCGGCTCGCGCGGCCTGCTGGCCGCCGCCCATGACCTGTCAGACGGCGGGCTCGCGGTTGCGCTGGCCGAGTGCTGCCTGTTTGGCGGCAGGGGCTGCGCGGTGGACCTGCCCGGCGATCCCGGCACGCTGCTGTTCAGCGAGTCGGCGGCTCGTGCTGTCGTCGCGGTCAGCCCCGGTGCCGAGGCAGAGTTCGACGCGCTGTGCGCGGACGCGGGCCTGGCCAGCGCCGTCCTCGGCAGCACGGGCGGGCCGGCCCTGGAGGTGACTGGCCTGTTCAGCGTCGCGCTGGATGAACTGACGACGGTGCACCGGGCCACGCTTCCCGCGCTGTTCGGCGCTGGCTAGACGCTTAACCACCACAAGGCCACCAGCTGGCTGGACGGCCGCGCCGGATTGCAGTCGGCCATGCCAGCGCCGAGCCGGTGCGCGGGCATCAGCACCTGGGACAGGCACTTGCCGTCGGCGAGGTTGGCGTACTGGTAGAACTCGTGCCCGTCGACGCTGAGTGCGGCGTTCACCCGCTTCCAGCGCTGCCACGCGGCGCCGTTGTCGCAGTGCTGCAGGACGAGCCTGGAGTGGCCGTTGATGCCAAGGCAGTAGTAGTCCGGCTGGAAGATGAAGGTGTAGGTCCCGCCCTGCATCAGGTCCGCGTACCAGTCCGGGGTACCAGGGCCGTTCGCCGCGGCCGCCGACAGTGCCGTGAAGAAGGGCCCCGTATCGCCGCCGAGCAGTTGCACGAGGTCGGCTGCCGAGGCTTTGGAGCCGCCCCCGGCAGCCGACTGGGCGATCAGGCCAGCCGTCTGGTGGGCCGTCACGATTGTCGGCAACGGTACTGAGTGGTGCTTGCCGGGATGGAACCCGGCCACGTAAGCGCCGGCGCCGCCGCCGGCGACAACCACGATGACGCCGATCCCGGCTAGCCGGGCCAGCCAGGGTCCCCTGCTCCGGGACCGTGTGCCTTGGCGCTCACGTGGCATACCGAACGAATATCTCCAACTCATCGGCAATGCTGCCAGTTGTTGGTGAAAAGTCAGAAGATTTTTTCCTGACCGTCCGCCGGCCTGCGTTCCAGGCTGGGAGGCTTTTACGTTCGCGGCGTGGCACCGCGCGGTGTTAGGTTCTCGGCGTGCCGCCGCGCAGGCCTGACTTTTCGCGTCTGCTCGATGCCGTCAACGAGCAGCGTGCCGCTCTCGGCTTGGCGCCGCTGGCCGGGCAGGTCACGCAGGCCGACGTCGGCCGGGCCGCCGTCGCCGCCGTGAGCCTGGCTATCGCGGGCGGCCACGAGCCCGTCCGGCCGGCGCTGCGCGTGGCCGTCGGCTACACCCTCGCCCTGCTGGCCGAGCAGGTGCCTGGCAAGGCGGTGGAAGTCCGGGTCCCACCGTTCGCGGCCGTCCAGTGCGTGCCAGGACCGCGGCACACCAGGGGCACACCGCCCAACGTCGTCGAGACCGACCCGCTGACCTGGCTGGATCTGGCGACCGGCCGCCAGGACTGGGCGAGCGCCGTGGACAGCGGCCGGGTCCGGGCTAGCGGCCAGCGGTCCGACATCTCGGCCTACCTGCCTCTCGTGCCAAACGGCTCCGGCCTGCCTGGTGGCCACTAGAATTACCGGGTGATTAAGCCCGACGGCCGGCTGTCACTCGATCCTGGCTCGCAGGACCAGCCGCCCAGGGATGCCTGCGGTGTCTTCGGCGTCTGGGCGCCAGGCGAGGACGTCGCCAAGCTCTCCTACTACGGCCTGTACTCGCTGCAGCACCGCGGCCAGGAATCGGCAGGCATCGCGGTCAGCGACGGCTCCCGGATCGTCGTGTACAAGGACATGGGGCTGGTCGCGCAGGTGTTCGACGAGTCAGTGCTGAACACGCTGCGCGGGCACATAGCCGTCGCGCACTGCCGGTATTCCACGACGGGCTCTTCCGTCTGGGAGAACGCCCAGCCCACCTTCCGGGCCACGTCGTCGGCGAGCCTCGCGCTCGGTCACAACGGCAACCTGATCAACACCCTCGAGCTGGCGAGCCTGGTCGGCGGCGAGGATGGCGGCTTTGGCGGCCGCGCCACCTCGGACACCGACGTGCTCACGGCGCTGTTCGCGGCGAGCGCCAGCGACGCGGGCGCGATCGACACCGGTGACCCCGGCGCCGCCGCGAACGGGACCGGCCAGCCGGCCGAGCCCGGCGTTGAGCGTGCCGCGCTCGCCGCGCTGCCTCGCGTGCAAGGTGCGTTCTCGCTGGTCTTCATGGACGAGCGAACCCTGTACGCGGCGCGTGACCAGCACGGTTTCCGGCCGCTGGTGCTCGGCAGGCTGGCCGCCGGCTGGGTGGTCGCGAGCGAGACGGCGGCGCTCGACATCGTCGGCGCCACGTTCGTCCGGGAGATCGAGCCTGGCGAGATGGTGGCGATCGACGAGCGCGGCGTCAGGTCCTTCAGGTTCGCCGTCCCGGCACCGAGGGGTTGCATCTTCGAGTACGTCTACCTGGCCAGGCCGGACACCGCGATCGCGGGGCGAAGCGTGCAGGCGGCGCGGGTCGAGGTCGGCCGTCTGCTGGCGGCCGGGCATCCGGCAGAAGCCGACCTGGTCATCGGTGTGCCCGAGTCGAGTACTCCCGCCGCCATCGGCTACGCGCAGGCCAGCGGGATCCCGTACGGCCAGGGCCTGGTGAAGAACTCCTACGTGGGGCGGACCTTCATCCAGCCGAGCCAGACGATCAGGCAGCGCGGCGTCCGGCTGAAGTACAACCCGCTGCGGGACGCTATCGCCGGCCAGCGGCTGGTCGTGGTCGACGACTCAATAGTCCGCGGCACCACCCAGCGGGCCATCGTGGCGATGCTGCGCGAGGCGGGCGCGGCCGAGGTGCACGTGCGGATCTCCAGCCCGCCGGTCATGTGGCCCTGCTTCTTCGGCATCGACTTCGCCAGCCGGGCCGAGCTGGCGGCGGGCAACATGACGGTCGATGAGATCCGCGAGTCGATAGGCGCGGACTCGCTGGGCTTCGTGTCGCTGCCCAGCCTGATCGCCGCCACAACCCTGCCTGCCGACCGGCTATGCCGGGCGTGTTTCGACGGCGAGTACCCGGTGACGGTCGCCGACGGCGACCGGGGCAAGCACCTGCTGGAGCCGGCCGTGGCTGCCGCCGAGGCGGTCGGGTGAGCAGTTCCGGCGCTAACTACGCTGGGGCCGGCGTCGACATCGGGGCTGGAGAGCGCGCCGTCGACCTGATGCGCTCGGCGGTGGCGAGGACGGCCGGCCCGGAGGTGATCGGTGGCCTGGGCGGGTTCGCCGGGCTCTTCGACGCCGCGAAGCTGCGCGGCATGCGGCACCCGCTGCTGGCCACGGCCACCGACGGCGTTGGCACCAAGGTGGTGCTGGCTCAGCGCCTGCGCCGGTATGACACCATCGGCCTCGACCTCGTCGGGATGGTCGTGGACGACCTGGTGGTGTGCGGTGCCCAGCCGCTGTTCATGACCGACTACATCGTGTGCGGCAGGGTGCAGCCGCAGCGCGTCGCCGCGATCGTCTCCGGCATCGCCGAGGGGTGCGTGCAGGCGGGATGCGCCCTGGTCGGCGGCGAGACCGCGGAGCATCCTGGTCAGCTTGGCCCGGACGAGTTCGACCTGGCAGGCGCCGCCACCGGCGTCGTCGAGGCTGACCGGCTGCTCGGCCCGGACCGGGTGCGGCCCGGTGACGCCGTGATCGCCATGGCCTCGTCCGGGTTGCACGCCAACGGCTTCTCGCTGGTCCGCGCGGTCATCGACGCGGCCGGCTCCGGGCTTGACCTCTCGGCGCGGCCCGCAGGGCTCGACCGGCCGCTAGGCGAGGAGCTGCTAGCCCCGACCCGGATCTACGCGGCGGACTGCCTCGCGCTGGCAAACCGCTGTGAGGTGCGCGCCTTCGCGCATGTGACGGGTGGCGGGCTGGCAGCGAACCTGGCCAGGGTGCTGCCGCCAGCTGCTGACGCCGTGCTGGACCGCAGCACCTGGCGGCCAAGGCCGATATTCGGGCTGCTCGCCGCCGCGGGCCACGTCGAGGCCGCGGAAATGGAGCGAGTCTTCAACATGGGCGTCGGGATGGTGGCCATCGTGGCCGCGCCCGAGGCCGACCGGGCCCTGGAAGTGCTGGCCGAGCTTGGTGTCCCCGCGTGGCTAGTTGGCGAGATCATTAGCGGCTCAGGCCAGGCCCGCCTGCAGGGAGAGCATCCAGCCTGACCCTAGGGCAGGGGTTTCAGAATCCGTTCTCCTTACAGCCCGAGGTGCCCAGGAACGTCACGTGGTTGGTCGACCAGTCCAAGGCGAATCCGGCCTCGTGGTCTTTGTAGGCACCGCACGCGGCCATGCCCGTGTCGTCGGCCTTCATGGTCCCGCCGAACGTGTGGCCGTCGACGGTTATCTCGACGTCGCCGCCCAGCGTGAACGTGCTCGCGGTGAAGCTTCCGTCGAGTTGGCCGGTGGCGCTGGCACCGCTGACCGAGACGCTGGCGGTGAGGTCAATGCTGGTGGGGCTGTCGTCGCCGGGCACTGTGAGCTTCACCGTGCCCTTGATCCTGTTCAGAACCTTGAACGTGCCGTCCGCAACGTAGGACCCGGAGGTGTCGCCATCGGGCAGCGTGCGGGTCAGGGTGCCGTCGACCGAGATCAGCGACTTGCCGTTGATCTTCGGGCCGAACGACAACCCGGCATCGCCGGTGATCGTGACCGGCGGCCCAAGGGTGAGGCTGGCGCCGAGCCGGGTGAGGAATATGCCCTCGAATAGCGGCAGCGGCACGTTGCCCTTCACGTCGATCGATCCCTGATAGAACTGGCCGTCATCGGTGGCGAGCGATCCGCTGATCCCCGAGACAGCCAGCGCCTGCGGGAGTTCGACCTGCCAGCTCCCGCACCAGATCTCCTCGCCAGGCACGTCGCTGCATGCCGGGTCCGGCGCCTGTTGGGCGTAGGAGATCTCGGCCGACGCCACGGTGAACTTGCCCAGGAAGCTGACGTCGGTGATCGTCAGGTCCGCCGCCGTGACGATGCCGTTGGTGATGGTGAGCGTCGCGGAGCCGCCGCTGCCTTTGGTCCCTCCTGCCACCGCCAGATTCCAGGTGCCGTCGGCGTAGGACAGGCCGAACTTGTCGACGGTCAGCACACCGAACAACTGCACGTTGCTGGCCTGCAACGACCCGGAGGTCAGCCCGGTGCTGCCATAGGACAGCGCGATCTTCGCGGTCACCGCGGAGGCGCCCTGGCCGAGTGTGGCGCTCCCGGTCCAGCTGCTGCCGGAGTACGTAACTGTCAGGTTCGACAGGCTCGACATGCCCGCCAGGCTGATGTTGCCGACCTTCAGCGACGCCGACGTCAGCGTGTTACCGGTGTACGTCAGATCGCCGGAGAACTTCGCCGACGTCTTGCCGCCGGTCGACGCCGTGCCGCTGACCGTCCAGGTGCTGGTCCCTCCGCTGCCCGCCGCGTAACTCAGCTTCAGGTTTGACACCGAGAACAACTGCATGAAGGTGGCCTTGGCGACTGTCACCTGGATCTTCGACAGGCCCTTGTTCACCGTGGTGGTGAACGACAGCGTGGCCTTCCCGCCGCCAAGGACAGCAGGGAGCGTCACCGCGCCGGTCACCGTCGCCGCCCCGCCCGCAGACGGCGTCACGGTCAGCTGGCCCGGAACAGCCAGCCCGGCCAGCTTCACGCCCTTCGCGACGGGCAACGTGAGCGGCCCGGTCAGCTGGCTCGCCACCCCTCCGGTGGCGAGAGGGATCAGTGCGCCGTCGAGGTCGAGCGACTCCGTGCTGTTCCAGGTGGAGTAGACCATGTCCTCCGAGTTGAAGTTGACGTCGTAGACCACGTTGTCCGCCTCCGACGCCGAGATGTCAATGCCGTCGAAATTGGACAGTTGTTCCGTGGCGTATTCCGCGCCGCCCGCGCCGCTGTACTTTTGAAAGCAGCCGCTGAATTCGTACTTACCGTCGCTCGTCGTGACCTGCTGACAGTCTTGCTCGGGACTGACGCGGGGCGAGGTCGCAGTCGATGGCCCGGTGCTGCTGTGCGCCGGGAGCGCTGCACTCGCCGCGTATGCGGACGCTGCCGGGAGGCCAGCCGCGACGCTAGTCCCGCCGACCAGCGCGCAGCAGAGCACTCCGATCAACAGCCGGGCTGAAACAGTAATAGAGGGTCGCTTCACGCACTGTCTCCTCAGGTCCCCGCCGACCCGTGGAGGGCCCGCATGCGATGCCCAGCTTTACAGAAATTGGCCGCGGCGGTCAATATTTCGCATACCGTTGCGTCAAATCATGTCGATTCACAATTTCTTAGCAAATTGACGCCGACGGAGTGCCAGCTACAGCTTTCGCACGGAGCCGATCGACTCGATCACCTGGCGGGGGCTCGATCACCTGGGGCGGTTCTGCAGATCTCGCTGGGGCAGAAGGTGCCGGGCCTTAACCGCGCGATCAGGCAGCCGTCATGGCCCAGCCGACAAGATCACAAACCGCCTCGCGCAGACCTTCTCGAGGTCGGACTAGCTAGCTGGCGTCACTCGCGGCCCGTGGAGCTGGATTGCGGGACCAGGCCGTCCTCGCCCCAGTCCTCCCCGTCATCGTCGTCGAGGTCGTCCTCGTCGAGGTCGTCCTCGTCCAGCGAGTCATCGTCGGAGTAACGGTCGGCGAGGTCCGCGTAGTCGGAATCCTCATCGGTGGCCCGCTGATCCGCGTCGACGCCCAGTTCAGCCCTCAGCCGGTCAAGATCCGTCCCGCCGCCGCTGTACTTCAGCTGGCGTGCCACCTTGACCTGCTTGGCCTTGGCTCGGCCGCGCCCCATTGGCTCGACCCCCTCTAACGTACGGAATCCGCTAGG
>JASHTT010000191.1 GCA_030040415.1 Streptosporangiaceae bacterium
AGGACGCTCGCGCGGGTGACGGTTCCCGGCTCGATCGAGGACATCACGCCCGTACCCGATGGCAAGGCTGTCTATGTTTTCAGCATCGTTTACGGTGCCCACTCCGGCAGCTATCTGACCAGGATCAGCGACGTCACCGGTCGGGTGGGCAGGCCGATGAGGCTGACCGGCGACACCCGGATCTCGGAGATCGAAGAGCTGCGAATGGCGCCGAACGGCAAGTTCGCCTACGCGACCGTGCTTGGTACCTGGCCCGCTAGCGGTAATGCCGGGTCGTATGCGCTGGTGGCGATCAACCTCGCGACCGGCGCCCAGCGGAAGCTGCTCGACACCGGCAGCTTCGGCTGCGTGATCACTCCCAATGGCCGGACCGCGTACGTGGCTGGTTACAAGTCCGAAGTGATGGCCGTCGACCTTGCCACCGACACCGTGCTGCCGCCGATCAAACTCCGTTCGTCCAGCGGTTTCGTATCCTCCATCGCGATCGCGCCCGACGGCCGGACTGTCTACGCGCTGAGCGCGGGTACTGTCACGCCGATCAACTCTGCCACCGACGTCGCGGGCAAGCCGATCGACGTGCTGCTCGCGCGGGCCGGCGCTGAGAGCATCGCGATCGCGCCCGACGGGAAGGCCGCTTATGTCAGTGGCCAGCAGTACGTGATTCCGATCAGGCTCGCCAGCGGAGCTGTCGGCAAGCCGATCACGCTCACCTACGCTGACGCTGGCCGAGTTTTCGAGATCGCTCCCGACAGCAAGTTCGGCTACGACATGCAGTTCCGGGCGAGTACGGTGCAGCTGATCAGCCTGGTCTCCGGGAGCTTGCTGCCGACTGTGACGTTGCCGGGCCGCTACCTGCAATCAGCCGTCGGGGCCTTTGCCCCGCGCGGCTCTACCGTCTACATCCCTGCCTCTATCTACCGTGGCCGCAAGCTCGCCTCGAAGGGCGCCGTCTTCCCCGTCCGGGTTGCCACCCAGTACGTCGGCAAGCCGATCCTGATGACGGGCGTTCCGGTCCTGGTCGTCCCTTGACAGCCGGGAGCGGCCGGGATGGTCCGCGGGGCAATACCTACGGAGAGTTCGCATTTGTCTTGTAAGTGACATGATCATCCATCACCATGGAGTCAGCGGCTCGCTGCGGATCCGCTCGTAGCACGACACGGGGCTTCCGATGGACTTCATCTCGGCTTGGCGTTGGGGGATCGCGGTCGTTGCTGCCGTCGGCGTTGGGCTCGGCTTGACGACGGTTCTGGGCACACCGGCGGATGCCGCGGTGCAGTGCCCCGTGGTCAGTTCGACCGGCGTCGTCACTCCGGCCCCGTCCGCTGGCGTCGACTGGAGTGGCTGCAACCTCAACGGTGCGAATTTGTCCGGCGGCGACCTCAGCAATGCTGATCTCAGCGGCTCAGCCTTGTCCCACGCGAACCTGACAAGCGCGGATCTCGCTGGCGCGGACTTCGCCTCCGCCCGGCTGTACTGGACCACCCTGACAGGTGCGAACCTGGCTGACGCGGCCCTCGCGGGAAGTCGTCTGTACCTCGTGGTGTCCGGGGCGGTCACCGGCACACCTGCCAGCTTCCCGGCAGGCTGGTCGCTGGCCGACGGTTACCTGATAGGGCCCTACGACAACCTGGAGAGCGCCAGCCTGGCCGGGGTCAGCCTCAACGGTGACGACCTCGAGGACGCGATGATCACCCAGGCGGACCTGTCCGGTGCCAACCTCGCGAATGCGGACCTGACCAACGCAGAACTCACCGGCACGAACCTGTCCGGAGCCAACCTGTCCGGTGCGGACCTCAATACCTTCTACGTCTCGGACCTGACGCTGACCGGGGCGAACTTGTCCGGCACGCAGTTCGCCTACAACGGCGCCTTGTCCGGCGTGATCTCGGGCCAGATCACCGGTACACCCGCAAACCTCCCCTACTACCCCGACGGTCAGTACGTGCTGGCCGGCGGCTACCTGGCAGGACCGGGGGCGGATCTAGCAGACGCCGATCTGGCCGGCGTCGACCTCTCCGGTGCTTACCTGGTTGCGGACGCGAACCTGTCGGACGCGAATATGTCCGGAGCCAATCTCAGCTACGGCGCGCTGGGTGCCGACCTGGCCGGGACCAAGCTCGCGGGGGCGAACCTCAAAGCTCTCAACTCCCAAGGTGACACCGGTTCACCGGCGTCGCTGCCAGCCCACTGGGCGTACACCGGCGGCTACCTGCTCGGGCCTACGGTCGAGGCGATCTACGCTGACCTGTCCGGCGCTGACCTTGCTGGCCTAGACCTCGTGAGCGCGCAGTTCAACTACGCCGACCTCACCAGCGCGAACCTGAGCGGCGCCGATCTGTCCAAGGACTACCTCTGGTACGCGAACCTGAGCGGCGCCAACGTGACGGGAGCCAGCTTCGCTGGCGCGTCGTGGTTGTCCACCATCTGCCCAGACGGCAAGAATTCGAATATCTACGAGGCCGGATGCTTCAGCCCGGTCGACACCACGCCACCGGTCCTGCACCTGAACGTCAAGAAAGGCCAGGTCTTCGCGATTTACTCGGCGCCCTCGGTGCAGTGCACGGTGACGGACAAGTACAAGCCGGTCATCACCCAGCCGACGCTGACGATCAAGAGTGACTCCGTGCACGGCCTCGGAAAGTTCACCGCGAGTTGCAGCGGTGCTGTCGATCAGGCGGGGCTTACGGCGCGGCCGGTCAGCGCGACCTACTGGGTCGCTGACGGCTTCGACGCAATGGAGCCCGGGCAAGGCTCCACCGTCCCGGCATCGCAGCGCACAATCGCGGTCAGTTTCGGCCTGTCAGGCGCGAACGGTCACTTCATCTCAGCGGCGGCCGGCAACGCCATGGTCCGCGGCCATGACGTCCGGGTGACGCTGCGCGGTCCGGGAATCCAGCCGACGACGGCTTACTGCGATTCGTACTCGCCGAAGTCCGGCTTCGCCTGCAAGCTTGACGTGCCGCACGGCATCAAGACGGGGCGGCAGTACGACTACACGATCACCGCGGACGAGAACGACGGTTTCGGTTTTGTCATCGCACCAGGCGAACCGACGGCGCCGAACCCTGTCACCATCCACTTCGGGTGACTCGGCCCCGGGCGGCGCCGGCCGGGGCGGCCGCTTCTGTCGGCCAAGCCAGACAGCGGTCAGTTACGAATACTGACTGACACATCCGAAGGCGAGGTCGCCGGATGATCGGGCTCGTGCTCGTCGGCGTGGTTGCCGGCTTTCTGGCTGGCATTTCTCCGTGCATCCTGCCGGTACTTCCGGTTGTCCTTGTGGCGGGAGCGACTCGCTCCGCTGCTGCCGCGGAGGAGGACACGGACGGGCGCGCGCGCAGAGCCGGGATCGCTCGCTCGGTGGCCGTCGTCATCGGCCTGGTGCTGAGTTTCAGCGTGCTGATCCTTGCGGGCTCGGAACTCATTTCGCTGCTGCACCTGCCGCAGGACTCGCTGCGAGACGCCGGGATCGCGCTGCTCATCGTCGTCGGCCTCGGTTACCTGATCCCTCCGCTCGGAGCCCTGCTCGAGCGCCCGTTTGCCAGGATCAGGGCCCGGCAGCCGAGTGGCCGCAGCGGTGGCCTCGTCATCGGCCTGGCGCTCGGAGTGGTCTACGTCCCGTGCGCCGGGCCCGTGCTGGCTGCCATCACGGTTGCAGGTGCGACACACCGGGTGGGCCTGACCGCTGTCTTCGTCACCGCGGCGTTCGCCGTCGGGACCGCCGTGCCGTTGCTGGTGGTCGCGCTAGCCGGCGGGCAGTTGTCCCAGCGGGTCCGGATGCTGCGCCGCCACGCCCCGCAGGTCCGCCTGGCTGGGGGCGCCGTACTGATCCTGATCGCCGTGGCTATAGCTTTCAATGCCTTCCAAGGCCTGGAACGGGACATCCCGAGCTACTCCACTGCGCTGCAGGGCTCGGCCAGGGTACGCAGTCAGCTCAACGCCCTGACCGGCGTCCGTGCCACCACGCTGACGACGTGCAACCCGAACGCGACCGCCCTGGTGGACTGCGGGCCGGCACCTGAGTTCAAGGGCATCACCGCGTGGCTTAATACTCCCGGCGGCAAGCCGCTGACGATGACGCAATTGCGCGGCAAGGTCGTGCTGGTCGACTTCTGGACCTACTCCTGCATCAACTGCCAGCGGACACTGCCGCACGTCGAGGCCTGGTACCGCGACTACGCCAAGGACGGGTTCGTCGTCGTCGGCGTTCATACTCCGGAGTTCGCTTTCGAGCACGTTGTGTCGAACGTGCGCACCGAGGCCGCGGCCCTCGGGGTCCACTACCCGGTGGCGATCGACGACAACTACGACACCTGGAATGCCTACGACAACGAGTACTGGCCCGCCGACTACCTCATCGACGCGCAGGGCGACGTGCGTCACGTGCACTTTGGCGAAGGTGACTACGCCACGACCGAGCACCTGATCAGGGAACTGCTGACCGACGCTCATCCCGGGCTCGTGCTGCCGCCGCCGACCAACGTGCCGAACCTGACGCCGACTGGCGAGATGAACCCGGAGACGTACGTCGGGTACGACCGCCTGCAGTACCTGGTGTCGGGCTCCGGCGACCTGGTGTCAGGCTCCGGCGTCGTCCAGAACGCGCCCGCCGCCTATCACTTTCCGGCGAAACTGCCGCTGGGTGGCCTGGGTCTGTCCGGGACGTGGACAGAGCACGCGGAGGAAGCCACCGCCGGCCGCGACGCGGAGATGGAACTCGGGTTCCTCGCGAAGGACATCTA
>JASHTT010000192.1 GCA_030040415.1 Streptosporangiaceae bacterium
GGTCAGCTCGAACAGCTCGCCGTAGATGGCGTCCATGTAGCTCATGTTCGCCGCGCCGTCGGTGTCGGTGGCAGGGTCGAGGCCCGGCCACGAGCCTGCAAAGCTGTCCCCTTCAAGCACGGTGAGCGAGCCGCCAGACTTGGGCCCGCTGACAGCCGTCGGCTTCGAGGTGGTGCTCGAGCCACATCCGGCCAGGACGACGGCCACCACCGTCGCGATTACGACAGACGACACCCGCAGGACAGACAGCCTGACGGTGCCTCTCGGACACATCTTGCGTATCACGTCGATGCTCCCGCTATAGAAGAACTCCCGATAGGACAGACGGCCGCGCCCGGACGCTGCCCCGTTCGGGCCTCGCCGGCGCAGGCCTGCGTGCAATGGCTTGCCTGTGTGACGACGCGCCCAGCTTCCGCGAAGCGCCGGCAGTGCGTCCACAGTGCTTCCGCCGGGCGAAAGGGAGATGCGGCAGGCGGCACGATGCCGTCGGCCCGGCTGGCCCGCCCGTGCCCTATCCGTGCTCTATTCGTGTCCTGTTCGTGTCCGAATCTCAGCGGCAGGATATTTATTAATCAGACCTTCTCCCGGGAGTTCCGGCAGGCTATGCAAGGAATCACTTCGTTCTTGCAGAAGGCGGGCACGCGTGCCAGCATTGTTTCAGCCGTATTAAGTGCCCCAGCACGTCAACTGGCGGAATACTTCGGACAAGGAATCGGCCGGGCGAACAGGCGAGGGTGACCATGCCGGAACCGCTGCACGCCCCAGAGCAGTCCAGCGCGCAGGCCCCCCGGCCAAACGCCGCGGGGCGACTGCTAGCCGTTCTCGATGCCTTCGGCCCCCGAAGCCGCGCGCTGTCGCTGAGTGAGATATCCCGGCGGTCTGGGCTGAGCCTGTCTACCACCCACCGGCTCGTCCACGAGTTGCTGAGCTGGGGTGCACTGGAGCGCGACCAGAACGGCTGCTACTCCATCGGACTGCGGCTGCTGGAGCTAGCCGCCCTCGCCCCGCGCGGACTCGATCTGCGCGAGGCAGCCTTCCCGGTGCTGGACGAACTGCACCACCGCACCAGGGGGAATGTCCACCTCGCGGTGCGTGATGGCCTGGAGGTGGTCTACGTCGAGGTCATTCGCGCCTGCGCGACACACCCGACGGTCGGCAAGACCGGCGACCGCTGGCCGTGGCACGCTACCGGTACCGGGCTCGTGCTGCTCGCTTTCGCCGACCGGGAAGTGCAAGAGCAGGCCCTTCGGCGCCCGCTGCAGCGGTTCACGCCGCTCACCACCACCGATCCCGCCGAGTTGCGCCGCAAGCTGGCCCAGGTGAGGCAGTCGGGCTTCGCTGTCGCCGAGGGCTCTATCACCCTGCAGGATCTCGTCGTCGGCGTGCCCGTGCACGACCCGTTCGGCGGGTTGGCCGCGGCCATCAGCGTCGTCGTGGAAGCCGACCGAGCCCGGCCGCAGGCACTCGCGAGCCTCCTCACCGACGCGGCGGGCGAGATCACCCGCAGGCTCGCCGCGCAGCCCGAGCAGTGGCTGGCCAGGCAGCGGCTCGCCAGCACAACGCAGCGCCAGGGCGGGTTCGCACCTGCCGCGGGCGCGCTGCCCAGCCGGGTTGGCGCACCAGCCTAACTAGCCCTCTTCGCGTGGCGGCTTGATCGCCAGCCAGCGGAAGGCGTTGTTCCAGGTGATGTCCTCGAGCGCGGCTGACGGCAGGCCGAGTGACCGCAACGTGCGGCCAGCCGGGTCCTCGCGCGGCATCGCGGGAAAGTCAGAGCCGATCAGCAGCCGGTCCGGGCCGAGGAAGTCGACGAGGAAACGCAGGGCGCGCCGGTCGAAGACCAGCGAGTCGTAGTAGAAGCGCCGGGCGTACTCGATCGGTGACGGACCGTCATCGGTCATGACCGCGCGCTCGGGCACCTTGGGCTCCTCGTTCCAGCTTCCGCTCCAGAAGTACTGGGCCCTCGGAAGCATCAGCGGGAACCCGCCGGCCGCGTGGCTGAACGCGATCCGCAGGTCTGGGCACTTGGCCGCGGTACCGCCGGTGATGAGCGAAGCGGCGGCCATCGCCCCTTCCAGCCCGACCACGTAGGTGCCCATCGCGGATCGCGGCAGCCGGTCGGTTGCCGCGGGCATGGCGTGCACGAAGATCGCCAGACCCAGCCTTGCCGCCTCGGCGAAGAACGGCAGGAAGCGCTCGTCGCCGATCGATGCGCCGAGAACATTGGACGCGATCTCGACGCCGGCCAGGCCCAGGTCGGCCACGGCGGTCAGGTCACCGGCGGCGGAGTCGGGATCTTGCAGCGGGACCATGCCGAGCCCGATCAGTCGGCTCGGGTCGAACGAGCACAGCTCTGCGGTGAACTCGTTGACATGCCGGGCCAGCGCCAGGCCGTCTGGTACCGGCAGGTCGTAGCGCAGCAACGGCGGCATCGGCGTGAGGATCTCGGCGTCGACGCCGGAAGCGTCCTGGGCGGCAAGCCTCCGTTCCGCGGCGAAGAAGACATCTCTGGCACGGAACCTGGTGGGCCCGAACACGAGCACCCGGTCGGTGCTGTCATCGACTGCCTCCATCCGCGGGAAGCACTCCGGCGCGTCCGCAGGGTAGTCGTACGGCAGCAGGTGGGCGTGAGCGTCGACGAGCACGAAGGCCTCCAGGTGGTGGACGTATCAGAGCGACGGGTGAACCGAAACGTGGATCGCGGGCTCCCCTGGCACCTCGCCGCCGAGAGTCTGGATCGCCAGCGCGGTGTCCGCCAGCCCGAACGTGTGGGTGTGCATCTTCTCGAGCGGGAACTTGCGGGATTCGATCAGCGCGATCGCGTCATCCATGCCCCTGGCGTCCACCCCGAAGGCGCCGCGGACGGTCAGCGCCCGGTTGATGATCAGGTCCGTGCGGACCGGTATCTCGCGGTTGCCCTTCAGCCCGGCGAGCACGACAGTGCCGCCACGCTTGGCAGTAAGCAGCGCGTCTGTCACCGGACCGGCCGCCATCGGCGTCAGCTCCAGTACGACGTCGGCCATCTCACCGCCGGTGATGTCCTCGACCCGCGCCACGATGCTCTGCGCGTCGTCGCCGTCCACCACAACGGTGTGATCGGCGCCGAACTCCCGCGCCACGGCGAGCTTGTGCGCATCGGCGGCGAGCCCGGTGATGATGATCGTGCCCGCTCCGGCAGCGCGCGCTGCCACCACGGCCGCGATGCCGCGCTGCCCGGCACCGAGCACGAGCACCGTATCGCCGAGCCGGACGCCGCCGAGATGGCAGGCCCAGCGCACGCCCGCGCCCATCGAGTTGTAGGTGGCTGCCAGCTCGGCTGGCAGGTTCTTGTCGATCTTGTGCAGCACGGAGGTGGGCGAGATGTACATGTACTCTGCCAGCCCGCCCCACAGTGTCGGCTCGACATCGACGCCGGTGACACCGTGCCCGTACTTGCGGTTACGGCAGAACTGGTACCGGCCGGTGAGGCAGTCCGTGCAGGACCGGCACGGCACGATCACCTCGAGCGCCACCCGGTCGCCAGGCTGCACGCCCCAGCGCTGCGCGGCGATGTCCCCGATCTCCGCGATGATCCCGAGCGGCTCGTGTCCGGGGATGAACGCGGGACGGGGGCCGCCGAGGTGACCGCGGAACGTCTCGACGTCGCTGCCGCAGATGCCGTTGGCCTCGACCCGCAGCAGACCGTCGTCCGCTCCGATCTTCGGTCTCGGGTACTCGCGCAGCTCGATCTTCCCCGGCTCGACTTGCACCGCCGCGCGCACCATCTCTGCCATCTACTCTCCCTGAGTTCGGTATGCCGGTTTGGGTTCGGAAGCCTTGAGTTCGGAAGCCTTAGGTTCGGATGCTCGTCGAGCCAGGGCCGGTCACCGGCACGGAGGCTGCCGACCAGGCCCCGAAGAGCCGCAGCACCATCGAGATGCCGGCGTTCCGCGCCCCGGCGACGACGATCATCAGGTTCTGCGGCTCAGCGCCCGGCAGCATGCGCTGAAACTCCGGCCCGTCGGCCGGGTCCGTCCCGGCTGCGTGCGCCCGCTCGTGGTCCGCTGGCTCACCGGGAAGGCGCACGCCGTGCCCGTCGAGTGCGTCCTTGCCGGCCCGGGCCAGCTCCGCCGTGCTGCGGCCGGAGTGCTCGGCCAGCCACGCCCGCACCCGTTCCTTGTCAAAGCCGGCTTTCGCCAGCAGGTGCGCATGCTCGGGGCAGAACACCACGCCCGCCCCGGCATGCCGGAAGATCCACGCCCCGGACCGCCCGATGGTATCCGCGAAGTCCGTCAGCAGCTGCGCAGCGCTGCTCGTGTGCCGGTTGTCGACGAACTCGCAGGTCCGCAGCAGCGTCGCGGAGACGGCGGAGACACCTGGCGGCACTCCCCCGTCGGAGGCGAGCGGCGGCCAGGGGCTGTCCTCCTCGTTCTCGCCGAGGCAGATCGACCAGCGTCCCGGCAGGCCCTGGGTGGCCTGCTCGAGCTCGTGCGGATGGATGCCGTAGGCGTTGCGGACAATGAGGCCGATGGCGCGCGCGATCGTGGCGTTCGGCCGGAAGCCCGGCCCGAACGCGCCGCCCACCGCGTTGACGCCCAGCTCGGCGCGGACCGGGCCATTGAGCACGATCAGCGGCGCCGGCCCGCTGGTCGACTGCCAGCCACCGCCGGCCGCAGCCCGGTCGCGCATCAGCGCCTCCCACGCGGCCAGCACGACAGGAAAGTATTCGGGCAGGCAGCCGGCCATCACCGCATTGATCGCCGCGAGCTCGACTGTCACCGCGCGGTCGAGCTGGGGCAGCCGCCCGATTACCTCGTCCGCCTGGCGGCCGGCCGTGGCCAGGAACCTGTCCACGACGGGGCGGGTCGCGGGCACCAGCGGCAGGCCGTCCGACCAGCCCTGTTCGTAACAGTGCTCGACCGCCGCCTGCGCGGCGTCGGGATCGAGCTCACCAACGGTCACGTACGGGTCAGCATCGCGACGATCTCGGGCAGCAGCCGCTTGGCCCGCTCCTTCACCTGGTCCGCGGTCAGCACGGCGACAGGGTGCTCGGTGACGATGTACTCGTAGCCAGCTGCTCCGCGCAGCGCAGCCATCGCGTCGGCGGTAACGGTGAACGCGTCGCTGCAGATCACCACCGCTGGCAGGCCGGCCTGCTCGAATGCGATGCCATCGGCGACGGCGGACGCGCTGCACGAACCGCAGTCACCGACCCCGGTGACCACGACGTCGCAGTCGCCGCGGAAGCGCTCCACGATGTCGGCCGCTACCGGGGCGGCGAAGTTGACCTTGCTCGTCAGCTCGGTCCCGGCCGCCTGCTGCTCGGTAACCAGCAGCGCGCCGATCTCCTGCAGCAGCAGCGCGGCGTTGTGCTTGGAGTTTTCCAGCAGGCCGACGCGAACCCCGGCCAGGCTGGGCCTGCGGGAGGCGAGCTGCAGCGCGGGCCCGGTCGCTTGGGCAGCCTGGCCGGCCCGCCCCGTCGGGTCGAGAATCGCGTTCGGCATGTTCCTCCTTCAGTCCTGGCCTTGGGCGCCGCGGGCTAGTGCTCGTGCACGATCACGCCGCGGATGTTCTTGCCGTCGGTCATGTCCTGGTAGGCCTCGTTGATCTCGTCCAGCCGGTACTTGCGGGTGACCAGCTCGTCGAGCTTGAGGTCGCCAGACCGGTACAGGCCGAGCAGCATGGGGATGTCGTACAGCGGGTTGCTGTCGCCGAACAGCGCGCCGCGGATCTGCCGCATGTAGCTGATCAGGTAGCCAGCGGGCAGGTGCACGGCGTGCTCGTCGAAATGCCCGACGGCGGTAATCGTGACCTTGCCGCCCTTACCGGTCATCAGCACCGCGGCGGTCACCATCTCCTCGGTGACGACGCCGGGCGTGCAGATCACGTGGTCGGCGAGCTGGCCCCAGGTGGTTTCGACCACGAACTCGCGCGCCTCCTCGGCGGTCGCGAACGCCCGCGTAGCACCGAAGACGGTCGTCGCCATCTGCCGCTTGAACTCGACCGGGTCGACCACTATCACGTTCTTGGCTCCCGCGTACCTGGCGCCCTGCACGGCGTTGCTGCCCACCCCGCCCGCACCGAAGATCACTACCGTGTCGCCGGCCCTGACGCCAGCCGCGTGCACGGCCGAGCCCCAGCCGGTGGGCACGCCGCAGCCGACCAGGCACGCGATCTCGAATGGGATGTCGTCAGCGACCGGCACGCACGCCCACTCCGATACGACCGCGTACTGCGAGAACGTGCCAAGCGTGCAGAACCCGCCGAGGTCCTCGTCGCCCAGGTGAAAGCGGAAGGTGCCGTCCAGGAACATCCCGGTGCCGGCATTGAGCCCCTTGACGCACATGTTCTGGTGGCCGGTCGAGCACGGCCGGCAAGCTCCGCAGGCGGGGATGTACGAGCAGATGATGCGGTCACCCGGCTTGACCCGGCGCACGTCCGGGCCTACCGACTCGACGATCCCGGCGCCCTCGTGCCCGCCCACCACCGGCATCCGCACCCGCGCGTCGCCCTGGGTGATGTGGTCGTCGGAGTGACACAGCCCGGACGCGTAGAACTGCACCCGGACCTCGTGCGCCTTCGGCTCGTCGAGCTGCAGGTCGACGATTTCCCACCCGATGTGCGGGCCCCGTGCGATCGCGGCGCGAGTCGTGATGCTCATCGAACCTTCCGTTCCTTCCTGGCGGGTCACGCCGGTGCCAGTGGTGCCGGTGTCACCCCGGCAAGTTGCGGCAGCACCTCGGCACCGATCAGCGCTATGTGGTCGAGGTCGTGGATGTCGTAGATGTGCAGGTAAACGGTGTCGGCGCCGACGCCTGCGAGCTGCGTGACCCGCTCGGCGAGGCTGCCCGGCGGTCCGATCAGCATCGTCTCCCTGATGCGCGGTGAGGCGACGACCTCCGCCCGGCGCTCTGCCTCGGCGGTCGTGCTGCCGATGGCCACCGGGATGAAGCCGGACAGCCTGACCTCAGCCGGGTCGCGCCCGATCGCCTCGCAGGCGCGGGCGAACCTTGCGAAGCGCTCTTTGGCCTGCTCGACGCTGCTCAGCGCGGCATTGAATTCGGTAGCGAACCGGGCGGCTATCTGCGGCGTGCGCTTGGCGCCCGCGCCGCCCACTATCACCGGCGGGTGCGGCCGCTGCACGACCCGCGGCGGCGTGCGGTTGTCCTGCAGCTGGTAGTGCTTGCCGTCGAAGGAGAAGCTGGCACCGCTGGATCCGGCGAGCCAGAGGCCGGTGATGACGGCGAGTTCCTCCTCCAGCCTGTCGAAACGCTCGGCCATCGGCGGGAAGGGCAGGCCGAAGGCCTGATGCTCCCGCTCGTACCAGCCAGTGCCGATGCCCAGTTCGATCCGCCCACCGCTCATCTGGTCGACGGAGGCGACGATCGCCGCGAGCAGGCCGGGCAAGCGGTAAGTCGCCGCGGTTACCAGCGTGCCGAGCCGCACCGTCGCGGTGTCGCGGGCGAGGCCGCCCAGCGTGGTCCACGAGTCCGTCGGCTTGTACTGCGTGTCGAACGGGTCGACGCCCATGAGGTGG
>JASHTT010000193.1 GCA_030040415.1 Streptosporangiaceae bacterium
TGTCTACCCTGCGCACTGGGATCATGGCGGGCTCGCCGTGCCCGGTCGAGGTGATGAAGCGCGTGGTCAGCGAGATGCACATGGAGCAGGTGACGATCTGCTACGGGATGACCGAGACGTCCCCGGTGTCCACCCAGACAACGGCCGATGACGGCATGGACAGGCGGGTGTCCACCGTCGGCCGCGTCCATCCGCACGTCGAGATCAAGGTCATCGATCCCGAGACCGGGCTGGTCCTGCCGCGCGGCAGCCACGGGGAGCTGTGCACCAGGGGCTACAGCGTGATGCTCGGGTACTGGGACGAGCCGCTGAAGACAGCGGAGGCCATCGACGCGGCACGCTGGATGCACACCGGCGACCTGGCGGTGATGGACGACGCCGGCTACCTGAACATCGTCGGCCGGATCAAGGACATGGTGATCCGGGGCGGCGAGAACATCTACCCGCGCGAGGTCGAGGAGTTCCTCTACACGCATCCGGCGGTTGAGGACGTGCAGGTCATCGGCGTGCCAGACGCGAAATACGGCGAGGAACTGTGCGCCTGGGTGAAGCTGCGTCCAAGCGCGGACCTGACCGCGGAGCAGGTGCGGGAGTACTGCACCGGGAAGATCGCGCACTACAAGATCCCCCGCTACGTCCGGGTGACACAGGAGTTCCCGATGACGGTGACCGGCAAGGTGCAGAAGTTCAAGATGCGGGAGACGTCGATCACCGAACTCGGACTGCAGGCAGCCAGCGAAGCCCGCACAGCCTGACCTGCGGGCCAGGGCTTGGCTGCCTAGCCGACGACCGTCAGTGTGCGTCGGCCCGGCTTTGCGGCTGGTCGCTTGCCCGACGACCGCCAAGCGGTCACCGAACGGTCCGAAAGGCCGGACATGACCGAGAACGCGCTCCCGAAAGAGAACGCCGAGAAGACCGACGCCACGCAACCGACGGAGCCGATCGACAAGATGGAGCCCGCCGAGCCGATCGACAAGATCGATCCGGTCGAGGCGATCGACAAGATCGAGCCGCTGGATCCGATGCTCAGCAGTGAGCCCGCTGAGCCCGGCGACTGTGACACGGCGTTCGTGGCCATACCGAGATTGTCGCACTGCGGCCGGCCACACGGACGTCTAACGTGCTGGGTCAGTGCCGCCGCGGCCAGCAAGTGCAGCCTGCACGCCTGGGATGTCGTTGACGCACAGCGCGTCTGCGCCCGCGCGTGCCAGCGCCACCGCCTCCGCGGGCTCCGGTGACCACACCATGACCTCGAGGCCCGCGCGGTGCGCGATCTCCAGGATGTGCTCAGCACTGTCACGGGCGGCACCGTCACGGGCGGCACCGTGATCGCCGAAGCTTTCCGGCGCCGGCCCGGCGCTCAGTGTGCCGGAGTTCAGTGTGCCGGAGTTCAGGCAGACGGCGTCGAGTCCCAGGTTGGCGGCGGCCGAGACGGCGTGGCTCGCGGCGAAGTTGGCCTCGGTGATGAGCCCGAGTGCGATGTCGCCCGGGCGGCGACCGTCCTGGCTGAGGTAGCTGGGCACTGAGGCATCGAACGATGACACCAGGAACTGCCGCGTCCCGGCGTGACGCCCGAGGACGGCGGCGACGAGGGCGTGCGTGCGCCGCCGGGGCGAGTCCACCGCGTCCTCGATCGTGGTCTTGACGTCGATGTCGACTCCAACGCCGACCGGCAATGCCGCCAGCACGTCGTCGAGTGACACGATGCCCTCGGCCGCCAGCTCGGCAGCGCTGCAGCCGACGATCCGCGCGCCGCCCGGGGTGACCGGGTCGTGCCACAGCACCAGCACGTCGTCGCTGCTGCGGCGGGCGTCTAGTTCCACCCACTGCGCCCCGGCCCGCGCGGCGGCGAGGAATGACGACACCGAGTTCTCCCGGTGACCGCCAGGTGCGCCGGCCCCGAAGCCCCGGTGCCCGACGACAGACGGCCGTTCGCCGAAGATCACTGACACTCCTCCCGGACGTCGGCAGCCTGTGGCGACATGCTCGCAGAGGGTGCGTAGGCTAGCAAAATTGACGCGGCGGGTTCCGGGGGGTCGTCCCCCCGGGATCGCCGTCGGTTGCCCGGGGAGGCCTCATGGACGAAGCGGTAGCGCGGGAGCGGTTGCTGACCGAGCGCTCCGAAGTGGCGCAACTGCTCCACAACAGCGAGTCCGCAGGACGGCAGGACATGCAGGCCGGCGCCGAGACCGGCGACATGGCCGACTCGGCCCAGCCGCTGACCTCGCTTGGCATGGACGAGGCCATCGCGGCGGGGATGCGCGACCGGCTCGAGGCGATCGACCGGGCGCTGAAGCGGCTGGACGAGGGGACCTACGGCAGGTCTGTCGTGAGCGGCGAACCGATTCCCGACGCGCGGCTCGAGGCCGATCCTGCCGCCGAGCTCACGGTTGAGGAAGCCAGGGCGGCCGGCAGGTAAGCTCGGCCGCCGCCAGCGACTTAAACGTGCCTTTCAGGCTATTTTTAGCGATATATCTGTTCCGGCCAGTGCCTTGCTCACCGGGCACTGGCTCTTGGCTTGGGCCGCCAGTTCGCCGAACTCACCGGCGCTGACGCCGTCCGCCGACCCGGCGACTGTCAGCTTGATGCCGCTGATCCGGAACCCGCCAGCCGGGTCGGGGCCGAGAGTCACGTCCGCCGTGACATCGAGTGACTGATTGCTGCCGCCTGCGGCGTCCAGCAACGCCGAGAACTGCATCGCGAAACACCCGGCGTGCGCGGCGGCGATCAACTCCTCGGGACTCGTCGCGCCGCCAGCGTCGTCGGCTGCCCGCTTGGGAAAGCTGATCTCGTAGCTGGCGATGCCGGAACTGACCAGTGTCACGGTGCCGACGCCATCCTGCAGGCCGCCGTCCCAGTGCGTCCGCGCGGTTCTGGTAGGCATTGGGTGTCCTTTCTGCCCGACATTTCGCCCAGGCGTTTCGCGCTCCCGCCGTCGTCACTAGCCTGTCATGAACACCCGACCGCGGCCGAGCGGAGAGCAAACGTCCGTGCTTGACCAGCCAGATAAGGCGCCGCCCGACCCGTTCGGGCCGGCGACGCTCGGCCCGCTGCGGCTGCGCAACCGGGTGATCAAGGCCGCGACGTTCGAGGGGATGAGCGCTGGCGGCGTCGTGTCGCCGAGCCTGATCGACTTCCACCGGCGAATGGCCGCCGGCGGGGTCGCGATGACCACCGTCTCCTACGTGGCGGTCTCCCGTGACGGCCGGGGCGCGCCGAACGAGCTCTACATTCACGACGGGGCGGCCGAGGGGCTGGCCGAGATCGCCCGCGCGGTCCACGCCGAGGGCGCGGCGATCTCTGCTCAGCTCGGCCACGCCGGCGCTGTCGGCACCATACGCAAGCGGTACCTCGGACCGTCGGCGACGCGGACCATCACCGGAACGCGCGTGCACGCGATCTCGGCAGCAGAGATAGACGCGGTCGTCGAGGACTTCGCGACGGGCGCCGGCATGCTCGCAGCGGCCGGATTCGACGCGGTCGAGCTGCACTTCGGTCACCACTACCTCGTCTCGGCGTTTCTCAGCCCGAGATGGAATCGGCGCAAGGACTCCTACGGCGGCCCGGTGCAGAACAGGGCGAGGCTCGCGCTGCGCATCCTCGCGGCGGTGCGCGACCGGGTCGGCAGCGCGATGGCGGTCACCGCCAAGCTCAATATGACCGACGGGATACGCGGCGGGCTCGACGTCGCCGACAGCATCGAGGTCGCGAGGCTGCTAGCGGCGGACGGCCGGCTCGACGCACTCGAGCTGAGTGCCGGCGGCTCGCAGGCCAACCAGATGTTCATGTTCCGGGGAGACCCGCCTCGCAAGGAGATGGCGGCCGCACTGCCCGGAATCCAGGGCGCCGTCTTCCGGCTGGCTGGGCCGGTCCTGTTCCGGCGTTACCCGTTCCGCGAGGCGTACCTGCTGCCGATGGCGCGGCAGTTCCGGGCAGCGGTGCCGCTCCCGCTTGTGCTGCTCGGTGGCATCAACACCGTCGACACGATCAGGCAGGCAATGGCCGAGGGCTTCGACTTCGTGGCGATGGGCAGGGCGCTGCTGCGCGACCCGGCACTCGTCGGGAAAATGGCTGACGGCAGCGCCACGCGGGGGAATTGCATTCATTGCAATAAGTGCGTGCCCAGCATCTACTCCGGAACTCGCTGTGTCCTCGACCATCCTGAGCCGCTCTATGTGGGAAATCCCGGCCCCATGCCATAGTGATTGGCGACGACCCGGCCAGGGAGGGACCGAGATGATCGGCAACAAGTGGGAGCAAACCGAGGGGACTGTCCGGCACCGCCACGCCGCAGATACCGGCATCCCGGGTCCGCACGGTCACCACGTCGTCGAGGTATACGACGTGGATGTGCGCATGCCGGACGGCACCACTGACCAGGCCGAGGTGCCGAGCGACGAATACCGGCACTTCAACCCCGGCACGATCCTGCTGCTCGAGGTGAACACCAAGACCAGGGAGGTGCGGCTGCACTCGCACGCCCAGCAGCTGATCGTCGGCTTCAACACCAGCGCCGCCATCGCTGACGACGACTTCAGCACGTCCGCGGCCACGCCAGTCGGCACCTTCCAGGCCGGCCCGCAGGTGCAGGTGCTGGGCGGCGAGCAAGCCGCCGAGGTACTGCGCAGCGTGTTCGGCGGCGACCCCGGCGATGCATCCGCGCTGAAGGAGCGGCTACGCCAGCTGGCCGACGGGAATGTCGCCGGTGTCCAGGTGACGACCTCGACGGTGTACGGCGGGACAGGGATCGGCCAGCCGGGCGGCTCAGGCCAGCCGAGTCCGTCCCAGCGGGTCGCCGTCCTGCAGGAAATGCTTGACCGCGGCCAGCTGAGCCAGGCCGAGTTCGACGCCAAGCGGCAGCAGATCCTGGACCAGATCTAGCTGCTAACCCGGCTGGCGAGCCTCGATCAGCTGCGGAACGTGGTCAGCGTGTCACTGACAGAATTGGCAACCCACAGGCCACCGCCGTCCTTGTCGAATGCGATGCCGTCCGGCTTGCTGAACTGGTAGCTCGCGCCATCGAAGAGCCTGACCGTGTTCTTGCCGGTACCCGGGGAAATCATCGTGACCGAGTTGCCGTCCAAGTTCGCTACCCACACGGTCGTGCCGGTCGCGAAAACGGCGAATGTTATTCCCGCAGGGGTGTCGAGGTCGCTCGAGACGACCCTGACCCGCCCACCGCTCGAGGCGCTGAACTCTGAGACGGAGTCGCTGTTCGTTACCCAGACGTCCTTGCCATCGGTGGTCATGCCATCCGGGCCGTCGAAACCATAGCGGGAACCCGAGATGATCTTGAGGACGCTTCCGTCGCTGCCGAACTCGGTCACGGAGTCGCCGTAGAAGTTGGCCACCCAGACCGTCGATCCGGCGGTGGTGATCGCGTCCGGCCCGTCGAATTTGTAGCCGGACTGGTCATACAGCTTCTCAAAGACCCCTGTGGTGGCGTTGAACGTGGCGACGGAGTCGCCGCTGTTCACGACGAACAGGCTGGTGCCGACTGCTGCCATGGCCACCGGGATGTCGAGGGCCGATTCCTTCCTGACGCCTAGTAGCTTCCCGGTCGTACCGTCGAACTTCGTCAGCGACTCACTGCCCGCGTCGGCTACCCAGACGTCGCCCGCGTATAACGTCATGGCCGCAGGAAGATCGAAGCCGTACTTGGCCCCCGAGACGACTCTGACCAGCGATCCTGTCTTGGCGTCTAGCTCAGTCACCGCGTCGGAATCGAGCACCCATATGTCGGCGCCCGCTGACACGACTTCGGCTGGGTGGTCGAACCAGCCGGCGAAGACAGCAGCCAGCGCTCCGGTGGAGGTGACCAGTTCGGTGACCGTGTCCCCGGCCTCGTTCGCGACGAAGATATCCGTCCCAGCCACGGCGGCCGCCACCGGGGAATCGAACTGGTAGCGCGCGCCGGTCAGCATCCTGGGCGCTGTCGACGCGGTGCTGAACTCGGTGACCGAGTTCCCTATCTCATTGACCACGGCCACCTTGTCGTGTGCGACTATGACGGCGCCCGGCTGGTCGAAATGGTAGGAGGCCGCCGACAGCACCTTGACCAGTTTGCCGGTCGTGGCACTGAGCACCGTGACCGTGTCGCCGCTCTGGTTCGTGACCCAGACGTCGGTGCTGTCGGCGGCGATGCCTGCCGGGTCGAAGAACTCGTACTTCGAGGCCGAGATGCGGGTCACTGTCCCAGGCCGCCCGGCGCTGGATATGCCTATCCTGGTCACCGAGTTGGCGGCATTAGCCACCCAAGCAGCCGCGGAACTCGGGCTGGTCCGCACCGTGGTGATGGCGGCGGGGTCGCCGAAGCCCACACCGACGTTCTTGACTTGGGCCACGAAATCGCCGCTGGCAGCACTGAATACCGTGACGGAGTTGCCGGCCGCGTTCGCTACCCAGACGGTGCCGTTGGCCAGGGCGAGCGCGATGGGGTCGCTGAGTCCGTACTTGGCGCCCGAGACTACCCTGACGAGCCTCCCCGTCGTGGCGCTGAACTCGGTGATCGAGTCCCCGTCAGCATTAGCCACCCAGACATCGGCACCGTTCGAAGCGACCGCGTCAGGAGCATTAAGGTCATAAGACGCGTCCGAGATGGTTCTGATGAGCGCCCCGGTGTTGCCGTCCAGTTCTGTGACCGAGTTGCTCTCGTAGTCTGCTACCCAGACGTCTGTGACGGTGCTCGCTGAACCGTTCAGTGTGGCCGTGGAGTACGCGGCGATGGCATCGGGATAGTTGAGGCCCCAGCCGAGCACCCGAGGGCTTGCGGTTGCGTTCGGGCCTAACCTCGTGCTGCTGTCGGCCGTGGCGCGCGGCGCCGCGGACGCGGCGGCTGAGGCTAGGCCGGCGATTACGATCGCCGCCGTCAATGTGGGCAATACCGCGCGTTTGGCTGAGTCGACCGCCTGGCTCGGTCTCATCTGGATCCCGCCCCTTAAGCCCGGGTGTACCGAGAAGGTACGTTCCGGAGGCTACCAGGGCCGGGCTGGCCACACGGCTAGCCCGGCCGACGGGCCTCGATCAGGAACCGCCGCGAGTGACAGACGAACGAACCGCTCGCCAGGATGTGGTCGTGCATGCGGGCTAGCTGCTCACGGTAGCCAGCCACGGTGAAGCCGGGCACCGTCCACAGCACCTTCTTCAGGAAGTGCACGACGGCCGCGACGTCGAAGAACTCGACCCGCAGCGTGGCCTCCCGAACGTCAACGACCTCAAGCCCGGCCTGCGTCGCCTCCCGGATCGCGATCGCGGTGCTGCGCGACTGGCTGACCGGCTGCGGGCCCATCATGAAGTCGGTCAGCTCCCGGTTGGTGCCGGCGCCGACTTGCTGCGACAGGTAGCTGCCGCCCGGCTGCAGCACCCGCGCGACCTCCGGCCACACCGTTTCCGTCGGGTGCCTGCTCACCACCAGGTCGAACGTGCCGGACCGCAGCGGCAGGCCGCCGTCGTCGGCTGCCAGCAGCACGCGGCCGTCGACGGGAGCCAGGTTGCGCCGGGCCAGGACGGCGTTCGGCGGCCACGACTCGGTGGCCACCACGACCCGCGGCCTCGCGGCTCCGGGGGCCCCGCCGAGCGCGGCCGCGAGCACCTCACCACCGCCGGTCTGGATGTCCAGCACCGCACCCGCACGTCGTGCCCGCTCCCCCGTCAGCCGCGCGTAACCCCAGGGCGGGCGTTCCTCGGTGGCCCTGCCGTCGAACCAGGAGAAGTCCCAGCCTTCCACCGGAACGCCGTCACCCTCGGCGACCAGTTCGTCGAAGTTCGGGCGCTGCACCACCCATCAATTCTCTACTGCAATGGCAGGGCTGTGCACTTGCACTTCCTGGCCGTCGGGATCGATGACCGACAGCAGTGAGCCGAAATCCTCGGTGATGATGCGGGGCTCGAAGCCGGCGCCGCTGAGCCTCGCCGCGATCTGCTCGAGTGGCTCGCCGGACTCGAACGTCAGCTGCACCACGGCGCCGCCACCGCCGGGCACCACCGGCAGCTTGTCGCTGAAGACGTGGTGCAGGCCGACCTGACCTCGCGTGCCACCGTCAGCCAGGAAGTTGACGTAGTACGGATTGATCTCTCCCGCCGGGCGCAGGCCGAGCGACTGCAGGAACCCGGCGTACGGACCGGCGGGATCCGCGAATCGCACCGGCATCACGCGCAGCAACTCGGGCGCCCCTGGCTCGGCGCGAAGCTGCGAGCCGTACAAGTCCGCGGGCGGCTCGTCGACTGCGATCGTCGCGCCGTCCGGGTCGAGGCAGGTGAGCACGCGGCCGTACGCCTCGTCATAGACGGTTACCCCGGCGACGTCGGCCGCGATGAGTTGCTTGGCGAGCTGCGTCAGATCGTCGGCCACGAAGCTCAGTGTTGTCTGGCCGGATGGCGCGCCAGAAGTCGACGATGCGGCGTCGTGCAGCGCAACCCGGCCGCCGCCGCAAGCCATGTCGCTCCAGCCACCGCGGTCGGTGACGATCCACGGTCGCAGGCCGATCAGCTCAAGGAAGGACTGCATTGCGGAGACGTCGGCGGTGAAACGCACCGGCCGTACGACGATCTCAGTCATCAACTCTCCTCCTGTCGCATCAGGTACTCGGCCAGCGCGTGCTCGACCAGTACTGACAGGCTCTGGCCCTCGTCGATCGCCCTGTGCTTGACCCGCCGGACCAGCTCGGGCGGCAGGTAAACGTTGAATTGCACCTTGCCTGCTTTCTCGTCCCTAGTCTGAACCATAGCTAGGATACTAGCATAGTAGCAAGATCAGGCGCCACCGGGACGCATCAGCCTTCTTCGTCATCGGAACGCGCCTCGATGTAACGCAGGGCGGCGTTGATATTGGCCTCCAGGTCGTCTGCCGAGTCGATCCGCAGTGCGGGCTCGGTCCACTCGGTGGCCGCTTTCTGACGGGCCTGGACCATGTCCCAGGTGACCTCGTCGAGTCCGTGCAGACCGCGCACGCGGGACAGCAGACGCCCCTGGTGAAGCGCCACGTCGCTGGTGACCACGTCCAGAACTATCGGCTCGAGTCCGTGCCGCCCCGCGAGTCCGCGCCAGACGTCCTTGCCTTCCTCCTCAGCGTTGACGGCATCGATGATCACAGAGTTGGCAAGCTTCAACTGCTCGTCCGCCAACCGCTCGGCCACGAGATATGCGGCCAGGCCGGTTTCGAAGCTTCTGGCGATGCCTGCCTTGATGATCGCTGACTCAATTGGATCGACAGAAAGTACGGGCAATTTGAGGTGTTTCGCGATGCCCGCTGCGATCGTGCTCTTCCCGCTGCCTGGCAGGCCCGACATGACGATGAGCCTGGGCCTGCGCATGTGCGGGCACCAGCCGCTAGGCCAGTCCGAGCAGGCCGTCCAGGCCGACGTTCAGCCCGGCAGGCAGCCCTGCCACACCGCGGATCGCGAGCAGCACGCCCGGCATGAAGGACGAGCGGTCCATCGAGTCGTGTCGTATCGTCAGCACCTCGCCGTGCCCGCCGAGCAGGATCTCGTGGTGTGCGAGCAGGCCGCCGAGCCGGACCGAGTGCACATGCACGCCGTCCACCTCTGCACCACGCGCTCCGTCGGCGGCGGTCACCGTCGCGTCCGGCGACGGCCCGAGGCCGGCCTCGGCTCGCGCCGACGCGATCATCGCCGCCGTTCGTCCTGCAGTTCCCGACGGCGCATCAGCCTTCCCCGCGTGATGCAGCTCGATGACTTCTGCCGACTCGAAGAACGGCGCCGCCTGCTGCGCGAAGCGCATCATGAGCACAGCTCCGATGGAGAAGTTCGGCACCACCAGGACGCGGGAGGCCGGATAGTCGGTGAGCCAGCCGCGCACTTCCGCGAGCCGCGCATCGACGAAGCCTGACGTTCCCACCACGGCGGTGATGCCGTGCTCGACACACCAGCGCAGGTTGTCCATGACCGCACCCGGGTGCGTGAAGTCGACGACGACGTCCATGCCGTCCAGCTCTTCGACCGCGTCTCCGGCATCGACCTGCGCGGCTAGCTCCATATCGGCCGCGGACTCGACCGTGGCGCACACGAGCGAGCCCATCCGCCCCTTGGCGCCAAGCACGCCTACCTTGATCATCGTGCCCCCTCGCCGTGGTTCTTATTGACCCCCTCCGGCAGACTATCGGCCGCCCGCCGGGACCGGACCCCGGCCGATGCGATATGAATCTCTGCGGAAGCTTGTAGCTGCGAAGGAGCATGCGATGGCCGCGTGGAACTCGTTCAGCACGGACACGAACAACGGCATAACGACCGAAGTGATCACTTACCCGGCGGGCAACGGGGACGAGATACACGCGTACGTCGCCCGGCCAACAGCAGGCGAAGGTCCGCGCCCGGGGATCGTGGCCGTGCCGCACATGCCAGGGTGGGATGAGTTCACGCGCGAATTCGCAGACCGGCTGGCCCGCCACGGCTACACGGTGATCTCGCCCAACATCTACGAGCGGTTCGGCCACGGCGCACCGGACGACATAGCGGCCAAGGCCCGCGCCGAGGGCGGCGTGTCCGACGACAGCGTGGTCGGCGACTGCGCGGCGGCGCGCGAGTGGCTGCTCGCCCAGCCGGACAGCAATGGCAAGGTCGGCATCATCGGCCCATGCTCAGGCGGACGCCACGCGCTGCTCGTCGCGTCGCGGGTGCCCGGTTTCAACGCAGCGGTCGATCTGTGGGGTGGCGGCGTGATCGCCAAGGCCGAGGAGCTGACCCCGTCGCGCCCGGTCTCGGTGCTCGACTACACCGCCGACCTGAACACCCCGCTGCTCGGCATCTTCGGCAACGACGACCAGTACCCGACGCCCGACCTGGTCAATCAGCACGAGGCGGAACTCAAGCGGCTCGGCAAGGATTACGAGTTCCATCGCTACGACGGGGCCTCGCACGGCTTCTTCTACTACCACACGCCGATGTACCGGCCGGAGGCGGCGATGGACGGCTGGGAGAAGGTGTTCGACTTCTTCGGCAGAAACCTGTCGGACTAGCGGCGAGCGCTACTGCACGAGGCAACTGCCGCCGCTGCCGATCGCGCGGGTCCCGGACACCGACAGCAGGCCTGATGCGGACTGGCTCGCCGGGAACGCCGCCGCGAGCCCGTTCGCGATCAACCGCGATCGCTGCGCGTAGCCATACGGCGTGTAGTGAATGCCGTCGTTGATGAACCAGCTTGGCTGCGCCGCCGCGGCCCAGTCGTACACCCGCATCGTCGGGAACTGCGAGCACGCCTGCAGCAGGTCGCGGTTCCAGGCGCGCATGTTCGACTCGGCATACGGCCCGGACGACAAGAGCGTGATGACGTTCACCCACATCACGGGCTCGTCGCCGATGAGGGTCATCATTTCCTTGATCCGGGCCGGCATGCTCATGGCCGAGCCGACCGCGACGTCCGCGGCGTCGTTGGTGCCGAGCGCGATCACCCAGCACCCCCGGTAGCCGTGCTGGATCTGCTGCTGCGCCACCGTGTAACCGTTGGGGAACCCGTGCCAGGTCTCGTAGATCGACCGCGCTCCGGACACCTCGGGAATGAAGTTGGTGACGCCGACCCGGCGATACTGAGCGGCGATCCGCAGGTTCGGGTCGGGCTGATAGGCAGGCAGCACCAGGCCGTCCGACGTCGAGTCGCCGATGTGCACCACCGATGTGCAGGATGTGCGCGGTCCCGCTGGCGCGGCAACCGGTCCCCAGGCGCTCGCTGGCGTCGTCCCGGTGATCGCGGTCTTTGCGTGCGCGAGCCTCGCCGCATTGGGCGCGGCCGTCGTCGTCTGCGAGGCGCCGCTGCATCCAGCGAGCAGCGCGACCGCGGCCGCGCACGCCGCAAGTCGGACGTACCGGCTGCCGGCGGCAGCCTTGATATCTACGCAGGTAGCACGGATGGATGGCACGACGAAAAGGTAACTCTACGTAC
>JASHTT010000194.1 GCA_030040415.1 Streptosporangiaceae bacterium
GCCATGTCCGCGAGCTTGAGCTGGACCGCCTGGAACCCGGAGATCTTCTGGCCGAAAGCCTCGCGCTGCCCCGCGTAGCGCAGCGCCTGGTCGTAGGCCTCCTGCGCGACGCCGACCGCCCGCGCCGCGACGTTGATCCGGCCGGTCTCCAAAGCGGCGAGCACCTGCTGCAGGCCACGTCCCTCGGCGCCGCCCAGCAGCGCGCCGGCCGGGACTCGCACGTCGTCCAGCACCAGTTCGCAGGTCTCCGGCCCGCGGTAGCCGAGTTTCGGCAGGTCGCGCAGCACTTCGAAGCCAGGCGTTCCGGCCTCGACGAGGAGCACGGACATGCCCGCGTGCGCGGGCCGGGCCGACGCATCGGTCTTGACGAGCACGGGCAGCGGGTCAGCGTGCCGTGCGTTCGTGATCCACGTCTTCCGGCCGTTGATCACGTAGGAGTCGCCATCGCGCCGCGCTGTCGTCTGGATCCCCTGGAGATCGCTGCCGGCGCCTGGCTCGGTAAGCGCGATGCCTGTCCGCCGCTCGCCGGTAGCAAGCTCAGGAAGGTAACGCGCCTGCTGTTCCCCGGTGCCGTAGTTCGCGATCATCCAGCACGACAGCGAATGACTGCCGATGATGCCGGCCACCCCCATCCAGCCGCGGGAGATCTCCTCGAACACGACGGCCAGCGAGACCATGTCGGCGGCCATGCCGCCGTATTCCTCCGGGATGCAAAGGCCGAACAGGCCGAGCTCACGCATGCCATCGACGATGGCCTCGGGATAGCTGCCTTCGGCCTCCAGTTCGCGCGCCACCGGTCGGATCTGCTCGTCGGTGAACTTCCTGATGGTGTCCCGCAGCAGCCGCTGCTCGCCCGTCAGCTCAAAGTCCATGCACGGCTCCGTCTCTCGGTGTCGGCCCCCGCTCGGCCTCGTTCCCGCCATCCTCGGCGGAAGCGCCGGTGGTCCACAACCCCGAGACGTCCTGCAGCGGTACCCGGCACGGCGGCCCGTCGGCGACCCTGACCCGCGGCCGCCCGGCCGACGGCACGCAGACCGTCGTGGCGGACCTGGTGCCGTGGAACTCGGTGTGCACGCAAGCCGCGGAGATCTCCGGCGGCCGGACCCGCCCATCCCCGAGGATCAGCGGCTCCTTGCTGGCCGGCTCGTGGTCGGCCAGCACTGTTTCCAGCGCCTCGACGGTGTCCTGCGGGGTCGCCCCCGGCCGCCTGGCGAACTCGGCGTCGAGCAGCACGCTGACCCGGTCGACCTTCGCCGACTGCGCCCGCAGCGGGGCGTTCTCCAGGATGTACAGGCCCGGTGTCAGCTGTTCGACTTCGGGCTCGCTGCCATCCGCGACCCCGATGGAGAACAGCGAGTCACGGTCGCCGACCAGCATCCAGCACGGGTTGTACTGGCTCGGGTCCAGCCTGGCGGTGACCTCCTGCACGGCCTGCGCCGCCCCGGGATAGACCGCGAAGGCGATCGGCAGCTCGCCGCGTGACCGCTTGGTGGGATCTCTGCCCTCGGCCGACGGCTGATTGGTGAGCCCGGCCACGACTCCGTGCTCGCTGATCGCCAGCCAGGTGCCTCCCGCCAGTTCGTCCAGGCCACCGAGAATCCGCGGTCCGGCGTCGCGCAGCACCGTCATCGGCACCGCCGGCCGGTCGTACAGCTCGTCCCTGTTGGCCGCCACGATCAGCGGCGCGCCCGGCACCACCTGGAACATCGCGATGAGAAGGCACACGCTAAGACGCTAGCCGACCGGCGCCGTGCTGGCCCGCAGGCAACCCGCCGAACGGCGCTCGATCGCAGCGGCGGCTCCGGTCCGGCCGCGAGCGTGTGAGACTGGCCAGATGCCAGACCTCGAGTTCCGTCGCGACCTGTTTCGCGGCACGGCACAGTACTACGACAAGTACCGCATTCCGTATCCGAAGGGACTTACCGACGATCTCGCGAGACGGTCTGGTGCGGACGGGTCCGGCGCGCTGCTCGACCTCGCGTGCGGCACCGGGCAGATCACCTTCGCGCTGCATGACCGGTTCGCCGAGGTCTGGGCTGTCGACCAGGAGCCGGACATGATCGATGTCGTCCGGCAGAAGGCCGCGGCCGCTGGCATCACCAGCATCACCGCGCTGGTCAGCGCGGCCCAGGATCTGACGGCGCCGGAAGCGGCCTTCGACCTGATCGCGATGGGCAACGCGTTCCACCGGCTGCCGCGCCGGGCCGTGGCCGCGAAGGCAGCCGGCTGGCTGCGTCCCGCCGGGCACCTTGCCCTGCTGTGGAGCGGAGGGCCGTGGAGCAGCGACGCGGGCTGGCAGCGCGCAACGCAGGCGACGATGGACCGCTGGCGTGCGCGGGCGGGCATTACCGATCGCGTCCCCGCGGAGTACGAGAGGGAACGTGCCGAATTCACCGACGCGGCCGTTCTCAGCGACTGCGGATTCACGCTGGCCGGTTCCTATTCGTTCCCGGTCGTGCACGAATGGACCGCCGACGAGATCGTCGGTTACCTCTACTCCACCTCAATCTTGTCCACTGCCGCGCTCGGTGGCCTGGCGGCCGGGTTCGAGGAGGACCTGAGGCGCGAGCTTGCGGATTGCGAGCCAGGCGGGCGCTTCCGCCAGCTGATCAGCTTCGACTACGTGCTCTTCGTGGCCGCTATGTAGCGGGCACTGTCGCGTCCGGCCGCCGGCTCGCACGCTGCTCCCAGTCAGCCAGGCTGGCTCGTGCGGCCTGCGTATCTGGATGATCCGGGCCGAGAACCCGCTCCAAGTCCGGCAGCAACGCGGCGAGCTGGTCGCGCGCGGCCGCGGGGTCCCCCGCCTCCCCCGTCCAGCGGGCAAGGCCTGCGCGGATATGCAGGGCGTCGGGATGCTCGGGACCTAGCACCCGCTCGCACACCGGCAGCAACCCTGCGAGCTGGTCGCGGGCACTCGCTGGATCCCCGGCTTCTCCGGTGAACTGGGCAAGCCCGGCGCGCGTCTGCGTAGTACTCGGATGCTCTGCGCCAAGGACACGTTCGCGGACCGGCAGCAGCGCCGCGAACTGGTCGCGCGCGCTGGCCGGATCTCCAGCCAGCCCGGTGTAGCGTGCGAGCCCGGCGCGAGCAATCAATGTGCCCGGGTGCTCTGCGCCCAGCACGCGCTCGCGGACCGGCAGCAGCGCCGCGAACTGGTCGCGCGCACTCGCTGGATCTCCGGCTTCCCCGGTCCACCGGGCAACGTTTGATCGGTCGGTAAGGGTGGAAGGGTGCTCTGGGCCTTGGACGCGCTCGCAGACCGGCAGCAGGGCCGCGTACTGATCGCGCGCACCCGCCGGATTCCCCGCTCGGCCAGTCCAGGCGGCAACGTTGGCACGGTTCGTCAGGGTGTCCGGGTGCTCTGCGCCCAGGACACGCTCGCGAATGGCCAGCAGGGCCGCGTACTGATCGCGCGCACCCGCCGCATCGCCAGCCTGCCCGGTCCAGTTGGCGAGATTGCTGGCGATGATGAGCACACCAGGGTGCTCGGGCCCGAGGCGACGCTGTTCGAGCGGCAGCAGAGCGCGGTACTGGTCACGCGCGCTCGTCACGTCTCCGCTCTCTCCTGTCCACCGCGCGAGGCCACCGCGGGCCTCCCGCGTCTCGGGATGATCCGGACCCAGGTTGCGTTCCAGGCTGGGCAACAGTTCGGCAAGCAGGTCTCGGGCACCTGCCGGATTCCCGGCCAGTCCAGTCAGGTAGGCAAGCACGCCGCGAGTCGCCAGCGTGTCCGGGTGCTCCGAGCCGGAGACACGCTGGCGGACCGGGAGCAGCGCGGCGAGCTGATCGCGGGCGACGGCAGCGTCTCCGGCTGTAGCGGTCCACGAGGCGAGATCATGACGTGCGGCCAGGGTGTCAGGGTGCTCGGGTCCGTAGTCCGGCGACTCCTGGCAGGCGACGACGAGCTGCTCGAACAGCTTACGGGCGGCCGCATAGCTGCCGCTATGACCGAGGTAGTTGGCCATGCGCTGCATGCCACGGCTGGTCATCGGCAGCACAGCCTGGGCGTGCGGCAGGAGCGCGGCACAGGCTTTCCATGTCTGCGGCACGGCGGTGTCCGCAGGGATTGCCGTCTCGACCAGGGCTGCCGCGGCCTGCCGCCATGCCGCTGCGAGATCCGCTGGCAGCTGGGCCGACGTGACGGCCTGGACCAGCCGGTGCACCAGAAGCAAGCCGTCGCCGGCCGGGCTGACAAGCGAATAGCGGCGAAGCGCGGCGACCGCGTCGGCTGTGGCAAGCTCGTCGCCTGCCAGCTCGCCGAGGACCGCTGCGACATCGCCCGCCAGGTCAATTCCTGGCGGCGCCGACAGCAGCAGGTTTAAAGGTACGGGCTCAGGTGCCAGGCAGGCCAGTAGCCGCAGCAGCCCTACAGCGGTTGTTGCCTCATCCTGCAACCGAGACAGCGCGAGCGTCAGCGTTGCTGTAACGGTGCCGGAATGACCTCCGGGGTCACCCCGGCTCAAGAGCTCGGCCCGCCGTCTGGTGAGCAGTCGCAGGTACTCCCCCATGGTCAGGCCGCTCGCCTGCATGTAGGCGGCGGCCTGCTCCAGTGCCAGCGGCAGGCCGCCCAGTTCTGCCGCAAGCTGCTCTGCCGCGCTGCCAGTCTCCTCGCCCGCCCGGCCCGCCAGGAACTGCGCCGCGACCGGCACATCGAGGATCGGGACCTCGACCGCCTGACCGCGCGGCCAGATCGCGCTCTGGCTGGTGATCAGGACCTGGCCGTGCCCGGCCGGCGGGAGAAACCGGCGCACCGCCGCTGCGTCCGGAACGTTGTCGAACACCGCTAGCCACGGCATCGCGCTGCCCGCCAGCAGCGAATGCACGGCTGCGACCGGATCGCCGCCCCGCCGCACGCCCGCCAGCGCGGCGAGCCGGCCGAACTCGGCCTCCAGCACCGTGGCGTCCTCGGCCGGGAACTGCCACACCACGCCCATCCGCGCCTCATGCCGGTGTGCGTACTCCACCGCGAGGCTTGTCTTGCCAGCCCCGCCCAGCCCGTGCAGCGCGGCTATCCGCGGCCACGGCCGATCGCCAGCCGTCAGCCGGTCTTCCAGCGTGGCGAGCAGATGCTCGCGGCCCGCGAGCAGGTCCGGGCGCGGCGGCAGCGACACCAGCCGCCCGGCTGCGCCACCCGGCCCCGCCACCGGCGGACCGGCGGCATTGCCGTGCGCGGGTGCGGGATCGCCGGCACTCGCTCGCGAGTCGGCGTAAGGCGCGAGCGCCTTCGTCAGCTTCCGGGTGTAGCTGTCCTCGTCCAGTTGCCAGCGCAAGATTGCCTGGATCGGGCCGAGTTGCAGGTCAATTCCCCTGGGCAGGGCGGTCTGCTCAAGGTGCACGGCGAGCATCGGCTTGCCCCACGATGCCGCCGCGTTGATCTCGTTCCGCACGTTCGCGGAGGCCACCGCGTGCGGCGAGATCATCACGACGAACGCTGCCGCAGCATCTATCGCCTGGGCGATGCTCTCCGGCCACTGCGACCCAGGATCGATGCCGTCGTCAAACCACACCCGCACGCCGAGCGACCGGATTCGCTCCAGTTCCGGGTACACCAGCGCGCTGTCCGCGTGCGCGTAGCTGACGAATACGAACGACCCGTCCGGCTCGCACGCGTCAAACGGGACGGCAAGACCCGGCCCAGCGTCCCCCAACGGCATAACAAAACCGTACTGTCGAAGAACGCCTCAATCGAGGCCGTCGAGGTGGGCAGTGTCGTTGAAGCCGCGCACTATCCACAAGTCGCCGGCGACCACCAGCCGGGAGATCGATGCGTTGTCCGCGCCGGTGAACGCGAACGGACGGGACCGGCTCGCCAGCGCGAGCGCCTCGCCGATGACACCGCCGTGGGTGAACGCGACGACGCGCTGGCCGGGGTGAGCCGCGGTCAGCCTTTCGATCACGGCGCGGATCCTGGCCGCGAACTCGGCGGC
>JASHTT010000195.1 GCA_030040415.1 Streptosporangiaceae bacterium
CATGACATAACTGGCAAGGGGATAATGCCAGATGGCGGGCGGTCACGTGGGGAAGTCCGGATACTCCGTATTCCGGCGTGTCGGCCTGATCATGGCCGCCGGGCATGCGGAGCTTGTCCCGAGAGTTGCCCCACTATCGCGCGCCGGCCAGCTCCAGCAGGTCGTCGAACACCTGTCCGTACGGCGGTGCCAGGTGACCGGCGCCGGCGAGCAAGTGAAAACGGGCGGCTGGAACGTGCCTGGCGAGCCACTGCCCATGCGCCAGCGGCACCATATTGTCCTGGTCGCCTTGCCATACCGAGACTGGCGCGGCCCCGCCAGGGACCGCGAGCGCGAATCCCCAGTCCCTGATGAAGGCCAGGTCGTCGTCTCGCCAGCCGGCGATACCACCGGACAGGCCGGCCCGGAAGCTCGCTGCCAGGTAGGCGCCAAACTCGCCACTCCCGGCCGCCACGTCCGCGTCGGACAGCAGCCCGCCCATCCCCGGGACTAGCTCATCGGGTGTCATGTCCCTCAGCACCGGCCCCAGTTGGCTGAGCAGCGTGCCGAGCTCCTGCTCGCCGGCCAGGGCCATGCCGAACTCGCCGACGTTCTCCTCCGCCATGCCCAACATCCAGTCCAGCCCGTCTGCCTTGAAGGGCGCGATGCCCGAGATCGAGGCCGCCGCCAGGCACCGTCCGTGCAGCAAGCAGGCGCACGCCAGCGCGTGCGGGCCACCACCCGACCAGCCAGCCGTCACGAACTGCCTGGCGCCAAGCTCGGCGAGGATCGTAGCCACGTCGCCTGCGGCGTCGGCCACCTGGCGCCCGGGCCTGGGTGTCGACCGCCCGTATCCTGGCCGCCCGTACAGGACCGTTCGCAGGCCGCGCCGGGCCGCGTCTACGACCATCGGCTCGTAGACGGCTACGCCACCTGGGGTCCCGTGGTGAAACACCATCGGCATGCCGTCCTGCGGCCCGGCAACCAGGACCTCCAGGCTGCCGCCGGCGCTTGCTGGCAGCGTGAACTGCACCGGAGCCTGGTCGTCAGACACCCTAGCCGCCCTTCCCGGCGTCCCCCGGCAGCCATATAGCGGAATGGCCGCAATAATCCGGTCGGCAATGCCATGAGGAAATGACCGAAAGAGCTTAACCGGCGGCGCGTACCGGCAGCAAACGCGCCGAGCACCCCGGCCTGGTCAGCGGTGATCTGCTGGCTGGCACGTGGACGCGCCGACCGGCTGCCGCAGCCCGCCGAGCCACCCGGCCCAGCCAGGGCGCGTCCCGGGCGCGAGCCGGGTTTCTGACGTACGGTGATCGAGAGCCATACGGCGGTAGCCGAGGAGATGCTGTGCAGCAGGCCGCGCTCGACGAGCAGAACAGCTTCGCCCAGAGGCTCTTCGAGCCGCTCCCGGCGCGGTACGACCGGCTCGCCGAGATCTTGTCGTTCGGCCAGAACGGCCGCTGGCGGGCGGCGATGGTGGACCACCTCGTGCCAGGCGAGGACCAGGTAGTGCTCGATGTCGCGGCAGGCACCGCCGGGATCTCGATGCAGATCGCGCGCCGGGTGGGCGCCCGGGTGATCGGCCTCGACCTGACCGAGCGGATGCTAGCCCGAGGCGCAGCAAATGTGGCGGCAGCGGGCCTGACCGGGCGCGTTCCGTTAGTAGCCGGCCGGGCAGAGCAGCTGCCGCTGGCTGACGCATCGGTCGACGCGCTGACGTTCAGTTACCTGCTGCGCTACGTCGCCGACCCGCAGGCGACGCTCACCGAGCTCGCGCGCGTGGTGCGGCCGGGTGGCACGATCGCGAGCCTGGAGTTCCTGGTGCCGCCGGTGCCGTTCTGGCGGTTCTGGTGGCGGGCCTACACCGCCCTCGCGCTCCCGGTCGGCGGCCTGCTCACTGGCGGCAGCGACTGGTACCGGGTCGGCAGGTTCCTCGGACCCAGCATCGCCGGCCACTACCGCAGGTACCCGGTCTCCTGGACCGTTCAGGCGTGGCAGCGGGCTGGGATCGACGATGTGGGATACGCGGTGATGAGCCTCGGCGGCGGCCTGGTGATGTGGGGAACCCGCGCGCGTGACTGACGCCGGGGGCGTGCCCGAGACGGAGGCCGCGCCGGCCAGGCCCGCCTACTACGCGGCCGCCCCGGGCGGCTGGCGTGACTGGTGGACGTTATTGCACCCGCCGTACACGGCCTGGCACCTGTCCTACGTCGTGATCGGTGCGGCGCTGGCACCCCGCGTGCGGCTAGTCCCGCTGCTGGCCACGCTGGCCGCCTTCTTCCTGGCCGTCGGCCTCGCCGCGCACGCGCTGGACGAGGTGCAAGGCCGGCCGCTGCGGACCCGCATTCCCGGCCCTGTCCTGGTCGGCGTCGCCGCCGTGGCCCTCGCCGCGGCGGTCGGTCTCGGCGTTGTCGGCGTGCTGCGGGTCGGCTGGCCGCTGATCCCGTTCATGGTGATCGGCCCATTCCTCGTCGTTGCGTACAACGCGGAATTGTTCGGCGGGTTGGTGCACACCGACGCCGGCTTCGCCGCGGCATGGGGGGCGTTCCCGCTGCTGACCGCGTACGTCGCACAGACGGGCACGATCTCGGCCGGATCGGTGCTGGCTGCGGCGGCTGCGTTCGGCCTGTCGGCATCCCAGCGCAGCCTGTCAACCCCGGCACGGATGCTGCGCCGCCGCACCGCCTCGGTCTCCGGCACCGTCACGCTGGCCGACGGCCAGTCGATGGCACTGGACGCCGACCGACTGCTCGCGCCGCTGGAGAAGGCACTGCGGGCGCTGTCCTGGAGTGTCGTGCTGCTGGCGGCCGCCCTCGCGGTAGCGCGGATGAGCTAACGCGGATTCTCAGCGCATTACCGATTCGCTTTCCTGCGCGCCACGACACTGCCCATTAGAGTTGTCTCGCTCGTTTACCGACGGCGTGAATTCTGGATGACCGTTTTAAGGGCAGAATTAATGGTTAATGGCGGATATACTCCACGACATTCGGCACGGTCATTCCGGTTACCCGGAGCGCTCGCCAGCAGGCGCGTTCAGGCGGCGATCCTGGCCGGCGCGGCCGCCGCGGTCATCGCCATCGCGGTCACCGTCACGCTCACGGGCGGCAGTACGCCCCGGGTCCACCATGGCTGTCATGGCACAACCTCCTGTGCGGGCCACGCCTCGCCGCCGACGATTCCCGTGCTCGCCGGCAAGCCGATTCCGCGACTGCTAGCCGACGGCAGCTACCATTTCGACGAGCCAGGCGCGGTTACCGTCGACGGCGGCCGAGTATTCGTCAGCAATGCGGCCGGAAATTCCGTCAGCGAACTTTCGGCCACAACTGGCGGGCCTGTCGGTTATTTCCGGGTCAGCCATTCTGGCATTACCAGCCCGAGTGCGCTGGCCGTGAGTGACGGTCACCTATGGCTAGCGAGCGTGACCGCTGACTCGGTCGCCGAGTTCAACGCACGAACCGGAGCGCGGTTGAGGGTGCTGTCCGGGAAGCCGGAATTCTCTGGCCCGTATGCGCTCGCCCTGGACGGGTCCCGGCTCTGGGTCGCCGACGCCGGCGGATACCGGCTCACCGAGATCGACACTGCGTCGGGCAAGGTCATCGGCACCTTCGCCGGCGGCCGGTACCACTTCGACCACCCGTATGCGCTAGCCGTCGGCGACGGAAAAGTGTGGGCGGCCAACTCCGCGGGTCAATCGGTGACCGAACTGCGCGCGGCCACCGGCGCCTGGGTTGCCACCTTGAAGCGCGGATACGCGCTGGCAGACCCGACGGCGCTGACTGTCGCTGGCGGCTCGGTGTGGATCGTCAGCGAGGCTGGCGACTGCCTGACCGAGGTCAGCGCCGCAACGGGCAGGCTCGTGCGGGTTCTCGCCGGCAGCCGGTACGGGCTGGACAACCCGGACGCGATCGCGTCATCCGGCGGCTTGCTGTGGGTGGCCAACGCGCTCGGTGACAGCGTCACGGAGATATCCGCCGCCAGCGGGCAGTTGCTTCGCGTCCTGTCCGGTAGGAGCTTCGGTTTCAGCGATCCGACCGGCATCGCCGCGGCAGGCCCTACGGTCTGGGTGACCAACATGGCAGGCGACTCGGTCACCCGGCTGGAGCTCACCCGGGCCAAGGTCAGAGCAGGTCGTGGCGCTGCAGGTAGTTCATAGCGCCCCAGCCGACCGGCACCGGCAGCCAGAACGTCACGAGCCGGAATAGCAGAACGGCAGTGGCGGCGGCGGCACCAGGAATGCCGGCCGCGGTCAGCCCGGCCGTCAGGGCCGCCTCCACGGCGCCGAGACCGCCGGGCGTGGGCACGGCCGAGCCGACCGCGTTACCGGTCAGGAACACCACGGCGATGCCCGCGATGGCCGCGT
>JASHTT010000196.1 GCA_030040415.1 Streptosporangiaceae bacterium
CACCGGCGGGATCCAGTCCAGGCCCAGGTGCCGGTACACCTCCTCCTCGGTGCGCGCCACGATCAGCTCGCCAGTCACGGCGTCGAACAGGCCGTACTCGGAGAGCTTGAGTTTCTTGCGGACGGCAAGCTCGCGGATCGCGACGTTGTGCGCCTGCGAGCCGGTGAAGTACTGCAGCGCCGCCCCCCAGGCCTCAACCGGCACGACCCGCAGGTCCACCTGCAGCCCCGCCGCTGTCCTGATCGACGTCTTGGTCGGTCCCGAGGCGATCACCTCGGCGGTCTCGGCTAGCTGCGTCAGCGCTGTCATCAGCGGGGCGGAGTCCTCCGCCGCGGCCAGCACGTCGACGTCGCCGACCGACTCGGCGGCGCGGCGCAGCGAGCCCGCGGGCGCGATGCGCAGGCAGCCGGGCGCCTTGCCGACCGCCTCGATCACTGTCATCGCGGTCTGCGCGGCGACGTTCAGCAGGACCCGGCCGCCCGAGGTTTCCAGCAGCTCGATGCCGCGCAGCAGCTTGTCGGCGCTCTTGGGTCCGAATCCCCGCAGGCTGCGGAGGCGCCCCTCGGTGATGGCAGCCCGCAGCTCTGCTGGTGAGCTGATGCCCAGTTCGCGGTAGAGCTGGAGCGCCCGGCGCGGGCCCAGTGCCGGGATCTGGGTAAGCAGCCGGACGCCGTCCGGGATGTCGGCGCGCAGCTCCTCGAGCTCCGCGAAGCTGCCGGTCGCGGTCATCTCGCCGACCTTGGCGGCGATCGACTTGCCGACCCCGGGGATGTGCAGCAGTTCGGCGTGACTGAGTTCCGACACATCTCGCGGATGGGCGGCGATGGCCTTGGCCGCCTTGCTGTAGACGCGCGCGCGGAACGGGTCGCCGCCGGTCATGACCATCAGGTCGGCGTACTCGTCGAGCAAGGCGGCCGCGATGTCGTTTGGCTGCGGCATGACAGCATTCTCCGCTCAGTCCGCGGCGGCCTTGCCCGCCGCTGCCGGCTAAGCCTCGGCGACATCCGGCGCCGCGCCCGAACGTGCGGAGGGCCGCCCGGTACCCGGGCGGCCCTCCGCTGGCAAACCAGTGCTGTGGGCTACTTCTTCTTGTGGGCCACTGGCTTCAGCTCACCCATGTTGCCGTACCAGCTGTCGCCGCTGACGACGGCGCCGGTGGTCGGGTTCAGGATGACAGGGGTGAAGTGCGGCCTGACGTGGAAGTTGAGCAGCCCACCGGGAGCGTCGATGCTGCCGGAGACAGCGTCGAAGGAGCCGGGGATGCGCTCGCCGTTCAGCCAGTTGTCCTCGATGAACTTGATGATCGAGGCGGTGTCGGTCAGGTTGTGGCTGACGTAGTTGTCCCTGGTGTAGGGCGAGATCACGATGAACGGCAGGCGGTCGCCGAAACCGCAGCGGTCTTCCGCGGTACCGACGGTGATCGGCACCGAGGTGCAGACCGCCGTGTCGCCGACTGTCGAGTCGTCGGATCCGTTGATCACCGGCGGGATGGCGTTGTCATACCAGCCGTCGGAGTCGTCGTAGGTGATGATGATCGCCGTGGAGGGCCAGTACGGCGACTCCTCGATGGCGTTGACCTCGTCAACCACGAACTGCTGCTCGAGTTGCGGGGTTGAGTCGGCCGGGTGAGCGTTCTCGAACTCCGGCGGCTTCAGGAACGAGACGGCCGGAAGGGTGGCACCGTCTGTGCCGTCGAGCGCGTCGGTGAAGAGCGAGATGTCGTACTGGTGGTTCGCCTGGTCGGTGTAGCCGATCTCGGAAAGCGAGGTCGGCGCCAGGTGCGCCGGGTTCGCGGTGGATGCGTAGAACTGGAACGGGTTGTGGTGCGGGACGTAGTCGTTCTCCGTGGACACGACTGTCCCGTCGGAGGTCAGCTCGCCCGTTTGGCCGCAGACCGCGCCGCCGCTGTTGGTCGAGGTCGGCGCGAAGCCGCCCTGGAACCAGCCCCACGTGACGTGTGCGGCGTTGAGTAGGTCGCCGATGTTCTCGCCGGTGAGCTCGCCCTCGGGACCCGAAGTGGTGTGGTTGCTGTCAGAGCACTGGTCGTAGAACGGGTCGATGTCGCCATAGATCGTGCCGGTGCCGTCGGAGCCGAGCGTCGAGACGCTGCCCGGGTCTACCGTCGGGGTGCCAGGCGTGCTGGTGTCGTTCGCGTCGACCGCGAGGCCGCCGCTGGTGTCACCTGAGATCAGGTTGATGGCGCCAGGCGACGACGGTCCGAAGTCGGTGTCGAAGTTGTTGTCGCTCATCGCGTAGTTCTGCGCGTAGTTCCACAGCGCCGTGGCAGTGTTGCCGTCGTAGTAGTCCATGACGATGCCGGGCGGGCAGTACTCCGGGCCGCAGCCGTTGGACGGGGTCGACGACTCGGTGTTCTGTACGAAGGCGTCCTGCCTGTTGTTGTCGTCGGCCTTCTGCTCCGGAACGTCAGAGTGGTCCTGGTCCGAGGTCAGGCCTTCCGTGGAGCTCAGCCGCTGCGGGTTGTACTCGTTCGGGTTGTCGGTCAGCAGCGGGCCGATCGGTCCGGACGAGGTGATCTCGCTGTACAGGCCGTCCACTGTCGGGGTACCCGGCTTGGCCACGAACGGGGTGCCGTCCGTGTTCGCCGCGTACGGGTAGGTGCCGAAGTAGTGGTCGAACGACACGTTCTCGTCGAAGAGCACCACGAGGTGCTTGATCGGCGTGGCGGTCGTGGTGTGGTCGTACAGAGCCTTCGAGACCTTTGCCGGGATGTGGTAACCGGGGAATTGCGCCGCGAGCCTCGCAGCGAGCGTGGGGCTCGCGTTCG
>JASHTT010000197.1 GCA_030040415.1 Streptosporangiaceae bacterium
CGCGGCCGCTGGTAGCGCGACGACAGCCCGGGACGGGCGCTGCCGGGACGGCGCTCGCGGCCGTCCACCCCTAGAAACCGGTCATCCGGGGCCAATTCGCCCGGATCGGTGGCTGCGGACTCCTGCAGAACGATCTCCGTCGGTCATGGGTGTGCGGTTACTGGGGCTATAACCCCAGTAACCGCACACCCATGAGATGATCTTGGAGGTCTTTGCCGCTTTTGTCGGGTTCAGCCAAGCGCCAGACGGGTGATCCCGTGCTCTCGGACCATTGCGGCCTGTTCGGCGCTGAGCGGGGCACGGCCGGTGAGGCGTGCGATCAGCCCCACCTGGTCGCAGCCGAGCGCAACCCGGAGGGACTCCGCGCTGCCCGGCGCGAGCAGGTCCTCGACGACTTCCGCGGCCTGCTTGGTCAGCCACGGCGTCCGGCCGAGGCCGACGGCCAGGTCGAGGCCGTGCACGGCAACCTCCACGACACGCGTGGTGGCGAAGTCCGTCAGCAGCATCCTGTCGCCGTGCCTGGTTCGCACGATGGCCTCGGCGGGCGCCCCGACCAGAATGCTGTGTCCCGCCCGCCAGGCGGCGTCGAACGCGGCGGCGATCGCTGCCGCGCCGCCGAGCTCGTGAGCCAGCGCCACGGCCGTGTCGATCCGGTCTGAGTTCGCCCCGGCGGAGAACCGCTGGTCGGGCCGGTAGTAGTCAGCCGTTGCAACCAGCTCGCCCTGGCCGCTGTCCGGGCCGGCGGTGGCCTGCCCGATCCGGCGGACCGCGACGACGACATGGCTGAGCACTTCGCCGACCGACCATGGCGGACACGGGCTTGGCCGACCTAGCTCGGCGTCTGGGAGGTCCGCGGCAACCACGGTGAGGCGCTCGCACTCGGCGGCGAAAGCCGCGGTTACCAGGTTGTCTGGCACGCTATGCACCTTACGGGTTTGCCGGGCTCCTTCCGGAGCCGAACCTCCAGGTGAAACGATCAGCGGGTGAGACTGTCGCGCCGGGATCCGCCCGAGGATGCCCTGCCGGGCGCCGGGGCGGCGACCGGCGCGCGGTCAGCGAACGTTGCGGCCGAGGTCAAGGTGCAAGATCACCTCGAGCCGCGGGTACGAATAGCCGCCGATCTGCTGCGCTGCGTCACCGCGTGCGTCGAGATCGCGCTGCTGTTCGGCCTGGGGTGGCTGGCGACGGCGACGGCCAGGGGCCTGGAGACCGACCTCGTGCACGCGAGCAGGAAACTCGCGTCCGGCGTCACGGTGCCACTGGTGGTTGTCGCGTCGGTTGCGCTGTTCGCGCTGCCGGTGCTGCTGGCCTGCTGGCTGATCTTCCTCGGCCAGTTCAGGCGGCTCGCGGAGGCAGCAGTGATCGGCCTGATCGCGGGCGGTGTGGCGGCCGGCTGCAACGCGCTGCTTGGGCTGCACGCGATGGCCGTGCTGCACAACGCCGTGGCACTGGGCGCCCCGGGCCTCCATGTTCCGCTTGACGACTACCTGGCCGGGCTCACCGCGTTCATCGCCGTGATCGGCCTGGCCGGGCTGCCGCGCTGGCGCACGGCCTTCTGGCTCGCCATCGGCTTCTACTGCATCGCCGGCCTGGCACACGGCACGACGACGGTGCTGTCGCTGCTGATCAGCCTGCTGATCGGCCAGGCGGTAGGGTCTGGGCTCCGGTACGCAATCGGCACGGACACCGAGCGGCCAACGGCTGCCGAGATCGCGGCGGCGCTGTCCGCGGTCACGGTCCCTGTCGTCGAGATCCGCCGGGTTCCCGAGGTCGGCGCCGAGAACCGCAGGTACGAGGCCCGCACCGGGAAGGGCGACCATCTCGACGTGACGGTGTTCGACCGGGACCAGCAGGCCGCGGACATCGTGTACCGGGTCTACCGGCGCCTGCTGCTGAAGAGCCAGGTCTCCCGCGCCGCGCCGCTGACCGTGAGCCGCGCGGTCGAGCGCCGGGCGCTGATGACCTACGCGGTGCGCGACGCCGGAGTGCAGACCCCGCGGCTGCGGGCGATGATGCGGGTCGGTCCCGAGGCGGCGGTACTCGCCATCGATCATCACGCCGGCAAGACACTCGCCGAGCTGCCAGCGCCGCCATCCGACGAGCAGCTCAAGCTCGTCTGGGATGCGCTGCTGCAACTGCACAAGCACCGGGTGACGCACCGGTCGCTGACCGCCGACCGCATCGTGATCGGCCAGAACGGGGCCGACGACGTCGCGCTGCTGGAGCCCGGCGATGGCGACGTGGCGGCTACGGACCTGCAGTTGCGCCTGGATACCGCGCAGCTGGCCGCGACGCTCGCGCTGCTAGTAGGCGCCGACCGGGCCGCCGAGCTGACGGTAGAGAAGGTCGGCCGGGCCGAGGCGATCAGCCTGGTGCCGCTGCTGCAGCCGGTGGCGCTGTACCGCAGCACCAGAGCCGCACTGCGGCAGCACAAGGACGTGCTGCCGGCACTCCGCAAGCTGCTGGCCGGCACCGCGCCGGAGACCGAGCTGCCTCCCGAGCAGCTGGAGCGCTTCCGGCCGCGCACGGTCGTCACGATGGTCGCGAGCATCATCGCGGCGTACTTCATCATCGGCGAGTTCAGCCGGCACAGCCTCGGGCACATCCTGCACCAGTCTGACTGGCGGTGGATCGTCGTCACGGTGGCCCTCACGGCGGTTACCTACATCGGCGCGGCCTGGAGCCTGTCCGGCTTCGTGCTGGAGCGGCTCAGCCTGTTCCGCACGCTACTGGCGCAGCTTGCCGGTTCGTTCATCACGCTGGCGACCCCGGCGGCGGTCGGTGGTGTCGCGATCAACCTGCGCTACCTCCGCAAGGCGGACGTCGAGCCGGCCGACGCGGCGGCGAGCGTCGGCGTTTCCCAGGTGTTCGCCCTCGGCCTGCACGTGACACTGCTGATCATCTTCGCCGCGCTGGCGGGCACGACGGGGCACTCCGACCTGCGACCGCCAGGCTGGATCTACATAGCGATCGGCGTGCTGATTGCCGCCGTGCTGGTAGTGCTCGCCATACCGGCGGGCCGCAGGCTCGCGCGGGCGCGGCTCGCGCCGACGATCAGCCAGGTCGTCCCGCGGTTGATCGACGTCGC
>JASHTT010000198.1 GCA_030040415.1 Streptosporangiaceae bacterium
CGTGTCCGGTCCTTCCTCGGGGTTGTTTCCGGCACTCCTCGGCGTCTGCGTGCCCGCCCGAGCCTGGCACAGGCAGCGCAAAAAACGTAATCAGGCTAAACCGGGCACAAAGTCATCGATGTTGATCTACGATCGGATTATGGGTGTGCGTTTAGTGGTGCTATAACCCCAGCAAACGCACACCCATGAAGTCGAACAGATGAATTTTGTGGCGATTAATAACTTTTGACTAGATGGCAGGCCCGGTGGTCTGCCGGCTGGCCGGCCCGGGGGTGTGCTGGCGGGCGCGGGGGCGGCGTGGGGGTTGTGCTGGCCGGCCCGGGGTGTGCTGGCTAGGCGTGGGGGCGGCGTGGGGGTTGTGCTGGCCGGCCCGGGGTGTGCTGGCTAGCCGACGCGGGCGTCGGCTGAAAAGTGCACCGGCTCGCCCGGTTGCAACACGCGGACCGCAGAATCTGGCGCCAGCTGGCGGACCGCGGAGACGAAGTGCCCGGGATCCCTGTCGCCCTTGGTGATCAGCCGGTCGCCGACCGCGCCCCCGGTGAACGCGTAGTGGTGCGGCACCGTGAGCCGCGGCTTGAGGACCGCCGTGAGCTGCGCCGCTTCCTCGGCGTTCATCACTATCTGCTTGTTGAACTGCGGCCGGATCCGCAGCCCGTTGACTGGCAGCAGCGCGACGTCGAACTGGCCGAACCGGTCAGGCAGCGTGCGCATCTCCGGCACCACCAGGCTGTCGGCTGCGAAGTAGACGCTGCGGCCTCCGCCGCTAATCACGAATGTGACCTCGTAGACGGCGTGCTTGGCCGGCACGGCGGTCACCGTCAAGCCAGCGACCGTGGCCGTCTGCCACGGCTCGAGCGCCCGGACGCTGGTAAATCCGGCGGACTCCGCCTTTGCCGCGACGGGCCCGGCGACCAGCATCGGCACGGCCTTATCGCGATAGCCGCGGAACGCGTCGAGATCGCAGTGGTCGTAGTGGTGATGACTGATCAGGACCGCATCCAGCCGCGGCAGGTCGGCTACCGCGCAGGCGACCGGCTCGCCTGGGTGGTAGAAGGCCCGTTCGGAGAACCACGGGTCGGTGAGCACCGTCGTGTCGCCGATCTGGATGAGGTGGCAGCTGTGCGTGATCCTGGTAACCGTCATACCCTCTGACATGGCAAACTCCTTAAGTTGACGGGTGTCTACTTACAGATTATGTAGACGGGTGTATGGTTAGTCAAGTGGAGGCCGAGAAGTCAGTCGTTGGCCTGGCCGCAGCGGGCGCGGGCGCGGGGTCGGCTGGCGCGGGAGAGGCCGGAGCTGGATCCGGGCGGCGGCAGCGGAACAGGCGTGGGCAGGGCTCACGGCTGCGCGACGAGCTGATCGCGGCGGCCCGGCAGCTGCTGATGACGGCCGAGCGCGAGCAGGACGTCAGCATCCGGGCCGTGACCCGCTTGGCGGGCACCTCGCCGCAAAGTTTCTACCTGCAGTTCGCGAGCCTGGACGAGCTTCTCTACGCCGTCTACGCGATCGAGTTCGGTGAGCTGCGAACTGTCATCGAACAGGCCGCCGCGGCAGCGGCTGACCCGGTGGCGAGCTTGCTGGCCGTGTGCCGGGCTTACTGCGACTATGCGGAGCAGCATCCAGGCCGGTATCGCGCGCTGACCGGTGTGCGCGGCCAGCCCCACCCGGACTGGCAAGCGCAGTCCCTGCCCGGTAGCCAGACATTCGCGGTCCTGCACCAGACGGTCGCGGCGGCCTTGGCGGCGAAGCAGCGGCAGGCCGATGCCTTCCTGGCCACGGCGACGCTCTGGGCTAGCCTGCACGGCATCGTGACGCTGCGCGCTGACCGGCCAGCCTTCGCCTGGCCCAGCCTGGATGACATGATCGACAGCCTGGTGCGGCAGCTGCTGGCCTAGCTCCTGACAACCTCGCCAGGGTCCTGACAGGCGGAAGCAGGGCTTGACGGAGGCAGTGTGACCGAGTCGGCGCGACCGAGCCTGCGACGCGAGCGAGGTGACAGCCGGCAACGCGTCACCAACATCGAGCTGTTCTTCGATCTCGTCTACGTCTTCGCGGTCACTCAGCTCTCGCTCTACGTGCACGACCACCCGACGCTGGATGGCGCGATGGAGGCAGCCCTGCTGCTCGCGATGGTCTGGTTGCTATGGGCGTACACCACCTGGCTGACCAACTGGCTGGAGCCGGAGCAGTTTCCGGTCAGGCTGCTGCTGCTTGCCCTGATGCTGGTCAGCCTCGTGATGTCGGCGGCCCTGCCCAGCGCGTTCGCCGAGACAGGATGGGTCGTCGGCTGCGGCTACGCGGTCATGCAGGTCGGGCGCAGCGCGTTCGCCGTCTGGGCGCTGCGCGGTGACCCGCTGCTCGCCAACTATCAGCGGATCCTCGTCTGGTGCTGCGTGAGCGGCGCCCTCGCCGTGGCCGGCGGAGCGGTGACGGAGACGCTTGGCCGGGCGCTGCTCTGGCTCGCGGCGGTGGCCATAGACGAACTCGGCGGGGTCGCCGCGTTTTACGTGCCAGGTCTCGGCCGGTCGAGCACGCTGGACTGGGACATCGAGGGCGGTCACTTCGCCGAGCGGTGCCAGGCCTTCATCCTGATCGCGCTCGGCGAGTCGATCGTGGTCATCGGCGCCAGGCTGGTGGGCCCGCTTGCCGCGCCGCACGCGCATCACGCTGGCACAATCGCGGCCTTCTTCGTCGCTTTCCTGGATGCGGCCGGGCTGTGGTGGGTCTACTTCGACCGGGCCGCGGACGAGAGCGCCAGGCTGATCGCCGAGTCTGCCGACCCGGGACGCCTTGGCCGGTCCGCTTACCACAACATCCATCCCGTCATGGTGGCAGGCATCATCGTGCTGGCTGCCGCCAACTACGCCGTGCTTGCCAGGCCAGGCGCGGTCGGCGTGGCCAGCACGTCCTGGCTGATACTCGGCGGGACGGCCCTGTTCATGGCCGGGCACCTGGCCTTCAAGTTCGTCATCTGGCGGCAGCTGAGCTGGCCGCGAGCCGCCTCGCTGGCTGTACTCGCGCTCCTCGGCCTGGCAGCCGGTCACCTTCCGGCCCTCGCGCTCAGTGCCTGCGCCACCGCCACGGTCCTCGCAGTGGCCGGCACCGACTACGCGCTGCACGCCGCCGTGAGCCGGTCAGCACCAGGAACGCAGGGCAGCTAGCAGGCCGTCTGTGAGCTCGCCGCGGGCGTCCATCGCCTCCGCCTGCGCATCGGTCACCCACATCAGGCCCGCCGCGTCGTCGCCGGCCCTGGCCAGGCCCGCCGACCCAGGAGGCGCGAACGCCTGGTAATCCCTGATGTCCACGATCGCCCCGTCCAGGCCGGGCCGCTCAACGCGGCCAAGCAGCGGCCCGCAGCGCACCGTCAGCCCGGTCTCCTCGCTGACCTCCCGGACAACGGCCTGCGGGTCGGTTTCGCCCGGCTCGACCCGCCCGCCCGGGATCGACCAGAGCCCTTTAGCTGGCTCATGGCCACGCAGGATCAGCAGCATCCGCCCCGACTCGTCGCGGATGACGGCGCCTACGCACGGAATGCGGCGGACCCCGGAGTCGTCTGTCACCGGCTCATTATCGCTCAGGACGGGCCATACCGGGCAGCGGCTATTTTGACATCTCGGATACGGGGGATAACTCTGCGTGACATGAAACTTGCATTGAGCTGCCCGCGCTGCGAGTTCGCCGTGACCGAGCCGAGCGTGTGGTCGAGTGCGTACCACTGCGCGCAGCACGGCGAGGTTTACCCGTTGCGGTGCGCGTTCACCCCGTCTCGCGACGGGCTCGACGGCGTGCTGCGCGGCGCGGAGGTGCCGGTCTGGGTTCCCTGGCCGCTTCCGCAGGGCTGGCTGCTGACCGGGTTCGCAGCCGCCGGAGACGAGCGCAGTGGTACTCGCGGCTGCTCAGTGGCCCTGTCGGGTCCCAATCCTGTCGGTGGTCCCGCGGACATGATGCTGATTTCCGAGGAACCGGGCGTCGGACTCGGCGCGAGGTTCGCCGGCCTGGACGGCCCGGATCCCGGCGCGCAGTTCGCCGCCGGACCGCCTGTTGGCCTAGTGCAATACGCGAACCACGAGTTCCCGCTCTGGCAGGTGGACACCGAAGGCCGGGCCGCGTTCGCCGGCGAGGTGAGCGGGAGCTGGCTCTGGCTCGTGCTCTGGCCGGAGACGGCCGGGATGCTCATGGTCGAACCGCTGCCGCTGCGCGACCTGCGGGACCCGGGTCAGGATCTCGTACTGCCGTTCGGAGCGCCTTCGCCGCAGCTTCCCGACTAGGCCGTACACCGCTAGTGTCGCCAGCGTGCGCGCAGATCTGCACAGTCACAGCACCGCGTCGGACGGTACGCAGCCGCCCGCTGACGTGATGCGCCGCGCTGCGGCCGCCGGTCTCGACGTGATCGCGCTGACCGACCACGACACCACGGCCGGGCACTATGACGCGGCGGCTGCGCTTCCGCCTGGCCTGACGCTGGTGCCCGGCGCGGAACTGTCCTGCCGGATGGATGGCCACAGCGTGCACATGCTTGGCTACCTTTTCGATCCCCGGCACGACGAGCTGGCCGGTGAGCTTGCGGAGATCAGGGAGAGTCGGCTCTACCGGGCGCGTGCGATGGTGGACCGGCTGGCCGGGCTCGGCGTGCCGGTCAGCTGGGACCAGGTGAGCGAGATCGCCGGCGGCGGCGTGGTCGGCCGGCCGCATATCGCCCGCGCGATGATCGCGTCAGGCGTCGTCCAGAGCCTCGACGAGGCGTTTTCGCGGGACTGGCTCGGGCCGGGCGGCCGCGCGTACGTGTCCAGGTACGCCCTCGACCCGGTCAAGGCCATCCGCCTGGTCGCCGCGGCGGGCGGTGTCACCGTGCTGGCCCACCCGCGCGGCGACAAGCGCGGCTGGCAGATCCCCGACCAGGTGATAGCCGACCTGGCGCGGGCCGGCCTGTTCGGTATCGAGGTCGATCACCCCCAGCACAACGAGGGGGAACGACGCCTTCTTCGCGAACTCGCGGCAGACCTGCGACTCGTCCCGACTGGCGGCAGCGACGACCACGGCGAGCTGACCGGGTTCCGGATCGGCTCGGAAGTGGCGCCGGACGGGTCGTACGATGCGCTGGTCGGCAAGGCCACCGGTGCGCGCCCGCTGACCGCGTCATGAGCCGGCCGCAGTCGTTTGGTGCGAATCGTCCTGCGCTGGACGGCGACCGGATTATCGTGGCGCAGGATCAACTGCACGGAGGCAAGCCCACCAATGGCCAGTGATGACGCCCGTATAGATACGGTGTCCGGCAGTGCGAACACCTGGATCATCGGAGACGACGACGAGGTCATCGTGATCGACCCAGGCGATGACGCTGCCGCTGTGCTCGAGGCCGTCGGCGACGAGCGGGCGATCGTGGCGGTGATCTGTACGCACGGCCACGCGGCGCACGCGGCTGCTGCCATCGAGGTGGCCGGACGCGACGAGGCTCCGGTGGCGCTGCACCCCGCCGATCGGCAGTCCTGGCGTGAACTGCACGACGCCGACCCCGACATCGAGATGGAAGACGAGGGCCGGTTCGGCGTTGCGGGTGTCGAGCTCGAGGTGCTGCACGCGCCTGGCCATAGTCGCGGCTCCGTCGTGCTGTACTGCGATGAACTCCAGGCCGCGTTCACCGGCGATGTGCTGTCGCAGGATGGGCCCGTTCCGCATGAGAGGGACTTCCCTAACTGGGGCCGTCAGCTTGACGCGATCGGGGCGACGGTGCTGACCCTGCCGCCGGACACCAGGTTGCTGCCGGGGCACGGCGATGAGTTCACCGTCGCGGATGCCGAGAAGCGGTTCAACTCCTGGGTGGCTGGCGGCCAGGACATCGGCTCCGGCGGCAAAGAGAGTTAGCCCCCGACACGCCGCGCCGCGCGGTCGGCCTGGCCGCTACCGCCGGCGAAGATGGACAGGTGGAGCAGCTCGGGTTCGACGGCATGCCGCGGCGGCTCTACTCCTGCACGCCTACTCGGCTCAGCACCTGGCTGGACTGCCCCCGGCGGTACCGGATGAGCTATCTGGACCGCCCACCCGCGGCCAAGGGCCCGCCATGGGCGCACAACAGCCTGGGAGCCAGCGTGCACAACGCGCTGGCTGGCTGGTGGCGGTTGCCCCGCCGCGAGCGAACCGTGCCCGCCGCGGGTGACCTGCTCGACAGCGGCTGGATCGGCGACGGGTTCGCGGACGAGGCCCAGTCCGTGGCGCACCGGCGGCGCTGCCGGGAGATGGTCGAGGGCTACGTGGCTGGGCTCGATCCGGCGGCCGAGCCGGCCGGAGTGGAACGCACCGTCGCGACGCGAACCGACGTGATCGCCGTTTCCGGCAGGATCGACAGGCTCGACGACCGCCGGACGGCGGGGCGGCCTGGCGAGCTTGTCGTCGTCGACTACAAGACCGGGCGGTACCGGCTGACCGTCGACGACGCTCGCTCGTCGCTCGCCCTGGCCCTCTACGCGCTCGCAGCCGGGCGCGTGCTGCGCAGGCCGTGCAGCAGGGTCGAGCTGCACCACCTGCCATCCGGCAGCGTGCTGCGCTGGGATCACTCGGAACAGTCGCTTGCTAGGCAGCTGCGCCGGGCCGAAGACATCGCGGCCGAGTGCGCGGCGGCCGACGAGCGCTTCAAGGCCATCCCGGCAGGCGCTCCGGCCGACGAGGCGTTCCCGCCGCGCCCGGGCCCCGGGTGCGGCTGGTGCGACTACCGTGCGCAGTGCCCGGAAGGAATGGCCGCGGGACCGGCCCGGCGGCCATGGGACGGCCTGGCGGCCGACGAGCCTGCGCCAGGGCACGCGGCCTTACACAGCCTCAGCGGCAGCTGACCGGTCCCGTCCGCAATGGTGGATGGTCGGCAACGCGCGCTCGGCGGCGTTCCAGAACTCCGTCAGCGTGCTTGCCGTGGTGACCGGCGCGTCAATGGCGGGTGAGTGGGTGGCGCCCGGGATGCAAACGCGCCCGGCGTCGAGCCGCTTTGCCATGAGCTCTTGCACGTCTGCCGGCCAGGCGTCGTCGTTCTCGCCGTAGACGACCTGGACTGGCAGCCCGCTCGCCACCACTGCCGCGAGTTCGTCCGTCCGATCGGGGCAGCCGAGCAAGTACTGCGCCAGCTCTATCAGGCTGACCGGGCAGGTTCGCAGTGCACGTTCCCGCATGAACGCGATGACGTGCTCGTCTGCCCCGTCGGCGCGCGCCTGTGGCTCGTGCCTTTCCTGCCAGACGTGCCCGATCTTGGCCGCGAGCCGCTCTTTGCTGCGAGGGCGGTCCTCAGCGTCCGCGCCGGCCAGCGAGAGCAGATCACCCAGTTCGGCCGCGCGCGGCCCGTCGATGCGGCCGGGGCCCGAGCCAAGCAGCGTGAGCGACAACAACCCGGACGTACCCTGCAGCACTGCCTCGCGCGCGATCAGACCGCCGAGTGAGTGGCCGACGAGGTGCACCCCGCCGCCGTCGCCCACCGCGTCCGCTATCGCGTGAATGTCGGAGGCGAGAGCATCCGGCGCGTAGCCGACTCGGTCGCTCGCGTGCGGGCTCTGGTACTGGCCCCGCATGTCGACTGCGACGACGGTGCGCCCGGCCGAGGCGAGTGGCTCGAGGATCGGCAGGAAGTTCTCCTTGCTGCCGGTATAGCCGGGAACCAGCAAGGCGGGCCGTCGATCGCACACTCCGCGAGTCGGTTGCGCCTCGAGTATCGCGAACTCGCCTCGCGCCGTGCGCAGCGCAACGGAGCGGCAGCGCTCGGGCATCTGCAGTGACTTGAGGTAACTCACAGGGTGGCAGCCTACCGATGAGGAGCTGGAAGATAACAGCCAAATAACGCACGGTTCGCTGAAAGCGTTCCGGCCGGAGTAGCCGGGCGGGTCGCGCGCTGCGGCCCGTCGATCCGAACCCGGTCGGCGACCAGCGCTAACGATCAGGCGAGCGCTGGTGCTTACTCGGTCGGTATCGACTGACTGGCAGTCCCGCCGTGAGATATGTCACGGCCGGCATCGCGTGCCGCGGGCCGCCTCGTCCGCCTTCGGCGGGCCTGGCTGCCGGACCGGCCGCTAGCGCCGGTGCCGGAACCGCTGCCGTCGGCCGCCGACCGGCTGGCTGTGCCGTGACCGCCGGTGTTGCGGTTGCTCGGGCCGTCGGCGTGGTGGCCCGCAGCGTGACGGCCCGCCGTGTCGTGACCGGCAGCCGGCTGGCTGCCAGGGCTGGAGTTGGCGGGCTGTCCGGCCCGCGTGCGCCGCCGGGGCCGCTGCCTGCGAGCGACCGGCTCGCCGGGTGCGGTGTCGCCGCGCCGGCCCGGCTCGGCCGACCGGTCAACCGTGTGGCCGCCGCGCGAGCGCTTCTTGCCCGTCTCGCCGATGTCTTCGAGCAACTCGGCTTCCAGCCCCAGCCTGTCCCGCCGGGCCGTGGGCAGCACGCCGACTGCGTCGGCGGGGATGGCCAGCGCCGTGTACAGGTGCTCGGAGGTCGAGTAGGTCTCGATGGGGTCGGGGAAGTCGAGGTGCAGCGTGTCGTTGATCGTCCGCCACCGCTGCAGGTCGCTCCAGTCCACGAACGTGACGGCCACGCCCTCACGGCCCGCCCTGCCGGTGCGGCCGATTCTGTGCAGGTACGCCTTGTCGTCCTCGGGACACTCGTAGTTAATGACGTGCGTGACGTCGTCCACGTCGAGCCCCCTGGCCGCCACGTCGGTGGCGACGAGCACGTCCACCTTGCCCGAGCGGAAGGCGCGCATTGCCCGTTCCCGCTGGCTCTGACCTAGGTCGCCGTGGACGGCCGCGGCGGCGAAGCCCTTCGCGGCCAGTGCCCTGGATACCTGGTCAGCGGACCGCTTAGTCCGGCAGAAGACGATGGTGAGCCCGCGGCCCTCGGCCTGCAGCACCCGGGCGAGAACCTCGATCTTGTCCAGCTGGTGCGCGCGGAATACGTGCTGCTGCGTCGTCGGCACGTGCGCCGGCTCGTCGTGCTGCTCGGCTCGGACGTGCGTCGGCCGGTTCAGGTGCTGCCTCGCCAGCGTCACGACCTCACCGGGCATGGTGGCCGAGAACAGCATGGTCTGACGGCTGCTCGGGGTGAGCTGCAAGATGCGCTCTACGTCCGGCAGGAAGCCGAGATCGAGCATCTTGTCGGCCTCGTCGAGCACCAGAGTGGCGACCCGGCCGAGTTTCAGGTTGCCTTGGCGGGTGAGGTCGAGCAGTCGGCCCGGGGTACCCACGACGATGTCGACGCTTGCCAGCGCGTCGATCTGCGGCTCGTAGGCGCGGCCGCCATAGAGCGTCACCACTCGGGCGTCAATCCGGGCACCAGCGGCCCGCAGATCCTCGGCGACCTGGATGGCTAGTTCCCTCGTGGGCACGACGACAAGAGCGCGCGGCGCGGCTGGCTCCCGCTGCGAAGTGTCGAGCCGGTCGAGAATCGGGATGCCGAACGCGAACGTCTTGCCGGTGCCTGTCCTCGCCTGACCGATGAGGTCGTGCCCCTCGAGAGCGATCGGCAGCGTCAGCGCCTGGATGGGGAATGCCGTGGTGATGCCTTGAGCCTCGAGTGCGGCGCAGATCGGCTCGGCGATGCCAAAGTCCCGAAAGGTCTTCTGGCCGCTGGACGGCTGCTCAGCAGCCGACTCGATCGGGCTGTCGTCCGTCGGCATGTACGTAGTCAGGGCTTTCGCCTCCATAAACTGACCCGCGCCCGCCTGGCGTGCGTCAAGCCGGGCGGATCCGCGGCTAGCGGTTGGCCCCTCAGGCGGCAGGCCTATGCGCGAAGCGGCAGGGCAGCCGAGCCCGGCGGGCGATCTTCAGAGAGGGCGCGAGGCGCTGGCACCTAGGCAATTGCGCTCGATGAACCGGCGCCCGCTCACTTTTTGTAACGCGGCGGGGGACAACCACATTCCTCAAGTCGATCACAAGCAGTATAAGCGGGCCGCGCGCACTAGTGAGCCTGCGACACTCTCGGCAGCTCTGCCAAGCCGCGCCCAGCGCGTGTCCTGAGGCTGTTGTTACGCTGCGCTGATGAGCGATCATGAGGATCTTGCCTCCCGGGCCGGCTTGCTGGACCTCCTCGGCCTGCTCGCGTACGCGGAACTGACCGCGTTCTTCCGGCTCTCGGAAGATGCGGCACTGGCGATTTCGCTATCGGACAAGACTGCTCTCGCCGAGATGGCTGTCGCCGAATTCGGCCACTTCCAGTTGTTGCGCGGCCGGATCGAGGAGATGGGAGCCGACCCGAAGGACGCCATGCAGCCGTTCGTCGCAGCTGTCGACTCGTTCCACGCCAGGACCGCGCCGTCAGACTGGCTGGAGAGCCTGGTGAAGGCGTACGTCGGTGACGGGATAGCTGCCGACTTCTATCGCACCGTGGTGCAACTGCTCGACCCTGCGACCGAGTCGCTGGTACAGACGGTGCTCGCGGACACCGGACACGCGGAGTTCGCCATCGCCAGGGTGCGTGAGGCCGTCGACGCCGACCAGCGGGTGGCCGGGCGGCTGGCACTGTGGGCCCGGCGCCTGATGGGCGAGGCGCTCGGCCAGGCTCAGCTCGTGGCTGCGGAGCGCGAAGGGCTCGCGCAACTGCTCGCGGGCATGGCGGAAACGCAGCTTGGAGATCTGGGCAGGATGTTCGCCAAGCTCACCGACTCGCACGCGGAGCGGATGGCGGCGCTTGGCCTGGCCGAGCGGACACCGGCAGAGGCTGCCGGGGCCTGACTGTCGGCCAGGCGGACCACTAGAGGTTACTGAAACCCACGCGCCGCTGTTCGCTGGTGCCGAACTCCAGGTAGGCGACCTTGTCGGCCGGCACAACGGCCTTGCGCCCTTTGACGTCGGCCACCACGAGAATGCCACCGTCCGCCAGGGCGGTCCGCAGCGCTCGCTCGAGCTCCTCCTGAGATGACTCGGTCTCCAGGATGAGCTCACGCGGCGCCTGCTGTATGCCGATCTTGACTTCCACGGCTCTCCTCGCGAGAAGGGCCCCGACCGGAGCGCGGCTAGATCAGCTCCGTGACGGGCTGCAGGTCCTCTACCGGTGCGTCCGCTAAGCCGGTCAACGGCCAGCCGCTGATGCCGCGCCAGGCGAGACGCGCGATCAGTTGTTCCGCGGCGTCCTTGGGGATGGCCTGGTCGGTGCCGAGCCAGTACCGCGCGCTCACCTGAGCCATCCCCACCAGGGCCATGCCGAGCAGGTGCGCTTCTTCGTTGCCGATGCCTGCATCTTCGCGAATGAACTGGCTGACCATGTCCGCGCAGTCGTTCATGGCCCGGTCCAGACGGGCACGAACGGCAGGTTCATTGCTGAGGTCCGACTCGAAAACCAGCCGGAAGGCCTCGCTAGTGCCGGCGACGAAGTCGTAGAACGCCCGGAAGGTGGCGGTCACCCGCTGCCTGTTGTCGGTGGTGGATGACAGGGCCTCGCTGACGATCTTGACGAGCTCGTCGGCACTCTCATCCAGCAGGGCCAGGTACAGGTCCAGTTTGCCGGGGAAGTGCTGGTACAGCACCGGCTTGCTGACGCCGGCCCGCTCCGCGATGTCGTCCATCGCGGCGGCGTGGTAGCCCTGCGCGACGAACACGTCACGTGCTGCCCCGAGCAGCTGCAGGCGGCGCGCTGGCCGTGGCAACCGCGTGCTGCCTGGCCTGGCCTGTGGCGATGCTGTCAAAGATGACTCCGGATGTGCTGTGCTGGGCCGCGAAAAATCGCAACTTTAGCCAATCCTACGACCGAGTAGCTTCCTGCGGGCGCACCGTGCCCTCAGGAAACTGCCGGGTCGCGGGGTGGCCTGGGCTGAGGGACCGCCTGTTTGCGCTGGGCTAGCGGTACTCGTCGTCATCCACGTCGAGCTCGCGAGCCTGCTCAGCCGTATCGGCCTGATCGGCCTCCAGCGGCGTCTCGACCTGCGGCTCTTCCTCGGCCGTCTCAGGAAATGCGTCCTGCTCCTGCTCGGCCGTGTCGGCGTCCGGTGCTTCCAGGCCCTTGTCGCTCATTGCTGCGCTCCCTCGCCGCCCGGTAGTCGAACTTATTGCCGAATGGGTGAATCCAGACAACACTAGATGTACCAGTACCCGCCAGGGAAGTTACATCCGCGCTGGCTGAACGTCAGAATTACTAGCAGGGTCACGGCGGGGTAGGGAGAGGTCATGCGCAGCATGTGGAAAGGGGCTGTTTCCTTCGGCCTGGTCATGATCCCGGTGCGGCTTTATGCCGCCACCGAGCAGAAGGACATCGCGTTCCGGCAGGTCCACAGGGAGGACGGCGGGCGCATCAGGTTCCGCCGGTTCTGCTCGCTTGACGACCAGGAAGTGCCCTACGAGGACGTGGCCAAGGGCTATGAACTGGCCGACGGCGAAGTGATCGTGCTCACCGACGAGGACATGGCCGAGCTACCGCTGCCCTCCGCCAAGAGCATCGAGGTCGTCCAGTTCACGCCTGCGGAGCAGGTGGACCCGATCTTGTTCAGCCGCAGTTACTACGTAGAACCCGAAGGGCCTGGCGCACGGGCGTACTGCCTGCTCCGCGACGCACTCGACGAGTCAGGCAAGGTGGCCATCGCCCAGGTCGCGCTGCGCCAGCGGGAGTCGCTCGCAATCCTGCGGGTGCGCGATGGGGTGCTGGTGCTCGAGACGCTGCTCTGGCCGGATGAAGTGCGCGTCCCGGACTTCGGGTTCCTGGACGACGACATCGAGGTCCGGCCGCAGGAACTGCGCATGGCCAGTTCACTGATCGAGTCGATGACCGTCGACTTCGATCCCGCCGACTACCACGACCATTACCGCGAGGCGCTGCAGGAATTGATCTCGGCCAAGATCGAAGGGCGCGAGGTCATCGAGCCGGCGGAGCCCGAGTTGGCCTCGGAAGGACCATCCAGCCTGGCAGACGCGCTGCGCGCGAGCCTCGAAGCGGCCAGGGCGGGCAAGCCGGAGACCGCGAAGGCGGGCGGCGCCAAGTCAGCCGACGGGAAGGCAAACGCGGGAAAGTCCGCAGCGGAAAGGCCGGCCACCCGCAAGACGGCCCAGGCGAAGTCGGGGTCGGCCAAGCCGGCCGCGACGAAGTCGTCGAAGCCGGTGAAGCGGGCAGCCGAAGACGAGGCAGCGGAGCCGGCCGCGGCCGGCCAGCGCCGGCAGCGTAAAGCCAGCTAGCCCGCGCCCGCCGCCGTCGAGCCGTTGCCGCTACCAGGGCTCGTCAACGCGGGCCGGCACCCTCATGCGCTGTGCGTTCGCACCCTGCAACTGTCCGCAACCAGGCAGTACGCTATCCCTCTATGACTAACCAGATCCTGTCAGCGCAGACCGGCGATTCCGGATCCGACGGACAGTTCCGTCGCCGGGCGACGGTGGCTCCCTGGCCAGGCGAGTTCGTCTCGCTGGCGGATACCGAAGTGTTCGTGCGCACCGCTCCGGCAGCGCCGGGTGCCGCGCCGACGGTGTTCGTCCATGGCCTCGGCGGGTCGGCGCTGAACTGGACCGACCTGATGGACCTGCTCAGCAAGCCGGCGCCGGGGCACAGGGCAAGCAAGCCGTTCGCGTGCCAGGCGCTCGATCTGCCCGGATTCGGGTTCTCACCCGCTCCGGCCGACGGTGACTACTCGGTCGACGCGCGGGCCGCGGTGGTCACGGCCCTGATCGAGAACCGTGCGAGCGAGCCGGTCCACCTGGTTGGCAACTCGCTAGGCGGCGCCATCTGCACCCGGCTCGCGGCGCGCCGCCCGGATCTGGTGGCGACGCTGACTCTCGTCTCGCCCGCCCTGCCGGACTTGCGCCCGCGGTTGCTGCCACTGCGGCTCGCCGTGGTCACCGTGCCGGGCGTCGGCCGTTGGCTGCTGAAGAGGCTGCAGCAGGTGCCGCCGGCCCGCCGGGCGGAGATGACCTTCAACGATCTGTTCGCCGACCCGAGCCTGGTCGAGCCCGAGCGGCGGCACGAGGTGATCTCTGAGGTGATCCGCCGCGACGGCCTGGTCTACGCGGGAGATGCGCTGCTCGGCTCGGCCCGTGCGCTGGTAGCCGAGTACACCCGTCCGGGACCTGGCTCGCTGTGGCACGACGCAACCAGCGTGACCGCACCGACCCTGGTCATCTACGGCAGCCACGACCGGCTTGTCGACCCGTCGCTGGCCG
>JASHTT010000199.1 GCA_030040415.1 Streptosporangiaceae bacterium
ACTCCGCTTCTCGGTCGCGCGCCTGCGCCAGCGCGGTCTCGAGGGTGCCGCGCACCTGGGCGGCAACCGCCTCGTCGCTCTCGTCGCGGGTCAGTTCCGCCGCCACGGTGACGTAGTCGTCGGCGAGCAGCCGGAGCTTCGCATCCCGGAGGTCGGCCTGGATGACGGCGGCCTTGCGGGCGATCTCGGCCTGCCGGCCGAGCGGCTTGAGCCTGCGGCCTAGCTCGCCGGTGAGGTCGACGAGGCGGGTCATGTTCGCCTGCATGGCGTCGAGCTTGCGGACCGCCTTCTCCTTGCGCCGACGGTGCTTCAGCACGCCGGCCGCTTCCTCGATGAGTGCCCGCCGCGCATCGGGCCCCGCGTTCAGCACCTCGTCGAGCTGACCCTGGCCGACTATCACGTGCATCTCCCGGCCGAGCCCGGTGTCGGAGAGCAGTTCTGCGATGTCCAGCAGCCTGCACTGGTCGCCGTTGATCGCGTATTCGCTCTGCCCGGACCTGAACAGCAGCCGGGAGATGGTGACCTCGGAGTAGTCAATGGGCAGGGCGCCGTCGCTGTTGTCGATCGTCAGCGTCACCTCGGCCCGGCCGAGCGCCGGACGGCCGGACGTGCCGGCGAAGACCACGTCCTCCATCTTGCTGCCGCGGAGCGGCTTGACTCCCTGCTCGCCCATGACCCAGGAGAAGGCATCGACGATGTTCGACTTGCCCGACCCGTTCGGTCCGACGATGCAGGTGATGCCGGGCTCGAAACGAAGCGTGGTCGCCGAGGCGAATGACTTAAAGCCGCGCAGGGTGAGGGTCTTCAGGTACACCTGCCGACTCCTCCCAGCCTGGACGACTCGGGCCTGACCCGGTGAGGATCCGCACGGCATCCTGCAAGGTGCACGGCCGCCCGTCCTTTCGCACCTTATCGCGAGCAACCCGTGACGCCGCGCATCCAGGCATTCTGCCCGTCAGCGCGGCTAATCGCGGAAGCAGGCCCGCCGCCGCGCCGAACTGGCAGGTAGTCTCCAGGCAGCCGCCGGGCCAGGTGCCCACACGGCGCTAGGAGCAGCCATGCGGCACTACCCGTCGCGCCGCTTGTTAATCGCGGGCGGCGCAGGCCTGGCAGCGGCCGCCATAGCGGGCTGCTACGGCTTGGTCGAGGACGGCACCCTGCCCGGAAAGTACCGGCTCGCCCAGCTGCTTGGCGCCTGCGGCACGCCGCCGCCGGCGCCGAGCGGGCCGCTGCCAACCCGCTACGAGGTCGTCTTCTGGTCGGCCTACAGGCGGACGATGGTGCACATGATCACGCTGCTGCCGCCCGGTCTGCCGTCCGCGCGAGGGCTCCGGCTCGCCATCGCGCTGCACGGCTTCGGCGGCGACGCCGCCAGCATGGCCGACGAAGTTGCGCCCGCGATGACCGCGGCACGGATCCGCACCTGCGCCGTGATCACCGTCGACGGCGGGAACACCTACTGGCACGCTCGGGCCGACGGTGATGACCCGCTCGGCATGATCGTTTATGAGGTCCTGCCCCGGGCAGCGACTGCCGGGCTGGCGACGGACCAGATCGCGGCCATCGGGGAGTCGATGGGCGGGTACGGCGCCTTGCTGCTAGCGGAGAGGCTGGCGAGCGGCGCGCTGCCAGCGAAGATCGGTAAGTCCGCCACCGGTCGACCGCCCGAGCCTGCAGCGGTGGCGGCGATCTCCCCGGCCATATTTGCCTCGTATGCCGATGCCCGGGCCGCCAGCCCCGGCGCCTTCGACGACCGGGCCGACTTCGAGCGGAACGACGTGCAGGCGGCAGTCGCAGAACTGAGGCGCGTTCCCGCCTGGATCGCGTGCGGAGCCGACGACCCATTCCAGCCTCAGGCATCGCTGCTGCGGGCGCGCCTTGCCAGGCTCACGGGACACCAGCCACCGGGCGGCATCCTGCCCGGCTGCCACGACACGGCGTTCTTCGAACGCAACATGCCGGCCGCGGTTGAGTTCGCGGCCGGCCATCTCAGCCCCAGCAAAACGGAAGAGGGACGCTAGAAGCGTCCCTCGCCGATGGTTCTGCCCGCTTGCGCTCGTCAGGTGAGCGCGGGCTCGCGAACCGGTACCAGCAGGTCGTGGCCGACAGATGCGACGAGCACGTCGTTTTCGTCCTGGAGCCTGGCAAGCTCGGCTTCCAGATCGCGTACTCGTTGCTGCAGGCGGCGCATCTCTGAGACCATGCGGGGGTCCGGCCCGCCGACGTGGCCGAGTAGAGCCTTTGCCATTGTGTAAGGTCCTCCACACTGAGTGACCAGAGTGGGTGCACGCGCAGGCGCGACGAAATGGCTGCGCGCTGGTAACACCAACATGGTCCCACCGTCAAGGGTATTCGGTCAAGTTGACTGATCATGCAGGTCACGGGGCTGACAGCGGGCATGGCGATGGCCCCGAACAGGGCACAAGAAAAATGTGAGCTTCGCCGGCTCATCGTTCAGCAAATCCGGAGAATTCGCCGGTACCTCGTGACCAGCGGTGACTGATCCGGCTGACCCGGCCGGGTGTCCCCGCGCCTTCCAGCCGGGCTAGCAGTTGCCTGCAGCGATCCTGCGCGCCCTCGGCGATCACCTTCACGCGCCCGTCGGCCAGGTTCTCGGCGGAGCCCACGAGGCCGAGTTCCAGCGCCTGCGACCGCACCCACCAGCGGAAGCCGACGCCCTGCACCCTGCCTTCCACCCAGGCGGTGAGCCGCGCCACGTCGCTCTCCGGGCCGCCGCCTGGCGCGCACTCACCCGGAGCCGCCAGCTGCTCGCCGGGCGCCTGGCCGCCGGGGCCGGGCCGCCGCCAGGGGCGGAACCTGCTCGCGCTCACCACCGGCCACTCCGCGGGCGTCGCTGGCAAACGGGGCAACTGTAGGCGGACCGGTTCATGAACGGGTCACGGCGGACAGGCGTCCCGCACCGCGGGCACGGCTCTCCCGCCCGCCCGTAGACACTCAGCGACCTGGAGAAATAGCCGCTCTCGCCGTTCACGTTCACGTACAGGCTGTCAAATGTCGTGCCGCCCGCCCACAGCGCCTCCGTCAGGACTTCGCTGACGGCGGCGAGCAACGCGGACACCTCGCCGCGGCGCAGCTTGTCGGTCGCCCTGGCCCAGTGCAGCTTGCTCCGCCACAGCGCCTCGTCAGCGTAGATGTTGCCGACGCCGCTGATCAGCGACTGGTCGAGCAGTGCGCGCTTGACGCCGGTGCGGCGGGCGCGCAGCCGCGCGGAGACTGCGACGAGGTCGAAGGCAGGCTCGAGCGGATCCGGGGCGATGTGCGCGATGACTGACGGCAGTTGCGCGCCTTCGGGCGAGATCAGCAAATGGCCGAATGTGCGCTGATCGGTGAAGCGCAGGTCGGGTCCCCCGTCGCGAAATGTGAACCGCACCCTGACGTGCGGCGAGACGGGCTCATCAGCCGGGCCGACCAGCAACTGTCCGCTCATGCCTAGGTGGGCGAGCAGCGCGTCGTCGCCAAT
>JASHTT010000200.1 GCA_030040415.1 Streptosporangiaceae bacterium
GTCGCAGCCAGCACCCAGTGGCCACGCCCGCTCGCGAACCGCAACTGCGGCACTGACGGCAGGTCGGCGGCATCGGTCACCCGGCGATCGTCTCACCACGGCCGCCGGCAGCCAACGCTCTGCGCTCTGCCCGGTGAGCCTAACCGGGCGGTGGCGGCTGGTCCGTGGTTGCGGCCGGGTCGGCCGTGCTGGCGCTCGCCGCGCTCGCCGCGCCGGCCGGCCAGGTCCGAGGATGGAACAGCAGGTACAGGCCGGCGGCCAGCACCGATCCCACCAGCGGCGCGAGGATGAACACCCAGATCTGCCGGATCGGCTGCCCGGCTGTGATGATTGCCGGGCCGATACTGCGCGCCGGGTTCACCGATGTGCCGTCGATCGGAAATCCGATGGTGTTCACCAGGGCCAGCGCGAAGCCCATCGTCAGGCCGGCGAAAGCGGCGTTGGCTTCCTTCCTGGTCGCGCTGAGGACGATCAGCACGAAAGCGGCCGTCATAAGAACTTCCGCCAGGAAGGTGCCGCCCGCGGACATGTGCAGCAGCGACAGGCTGCCGTAGCCGTTAGCGCCAAGCCCTTCCCGGGCTTTGGAGTAGAACGGCGAACTTGCCAGGACCCACAGCAGCAGCAGCGCGCCGACGATGGCGCCGATCACCTGGGCGATGCAGTAACCGAGCGCCTCGGCTGGCGAAACCCTCTTGTTCAGCAGGGCGGCCAGCGTGACCGCCGGATTGACGTGGCATCCCGAGATGGGCCCGATCACGGCGAACAGGCCGGTCAGCAACAACCCGAAGGTCAGCCCCGTCGTGAGCATCCCGGCCGCGATGCTGCCGCCGTAGGCGCGGAAGCCGAGGACCACGGTGAGCACCCCGGCCCCGAAGAAGACAAGGATCGTCGTGCCGACGAACTCGGCCACGCACTTCCGGACGAGCGCGGGGTCGAGCATTGGCCTGGTCGGCGCAGATTCCTGGCCTTCGGCCGGTGACCCAGCCGCCATAGTCCCACACCCCCGTCGCCCACGTCCTGCTCAGCCGCCCCCGTGCGCAGCCCGCGAGTCTCTGGTATGCCCGGCGAGCGGAGGGCTTACTACTCGGTCAACCGATGTGATCTTGCTGCCGGTGCGCCGGCATGCCAGCAGGACCGGCCGTTCCGGGAGCACCCGAATCGTCGGATCAGTGGGCTTGGCAGCGGTTTCGTGCCGAATAGACCGTGGTTGCCGAGTCGCCAGTGGTTGCCGAGTCGCCAGTGGTTGCCGAGTCGACCTTGCTCAGAGCCCAGGCCAGTCGTGGACCGGCTGGTTCGTCGCCATCCGCTCGATGTAGCCCTGCGTCATCCGGCGCAGGGCGTCGCGCCTGTCCGTGTTGGCCGCCTGCAAGCCGTGTACGGCCTCGACCTGCCAGGTAGCGCCAGTGCGCCGGTTGAGGCAACGCTTCTCGATAATCCCCAGCATTCGATCGGCGTCCGCGGCGCAGACCCGCCACTGCCTGAGCCCCTCGGCCGCCTGCGGGAGCAGCCGCCGGAGCACGAGCTCTGTCACCGGTATTTTGCCGAGTCCTGGCCAGTACACGCGCGCGTCGATGCCGTGCCGCGCTGCCTGGACGAGGTTCTCGGCGGCGGCGGCGAACGACATCTGCGTCCACACCGGGCGCTCGGCCTCGGCGAGCGCACGCACCGCACCGTAGTAGAACGCCGCGTTGGCCAGCACATCGGCCACCGTCGGCCCGGCTGGCAGCACCCTGTTCTCAACCCGCAGGTGCGGTCTGCCCGCTTGTACCGCGTACACCGGGCGATTCCACCGGTAGACAGTGCCGTTGTGCAGCGTGAGCTCGGACAGCCGGGGCGCCTCGCCGCTGTCGAGCGCGGCCGCCGGATCCTCGTCTTCACGCAGCGGCAGCAGCGCGGGGAAGTACCTCAGGTTCTCCTCGAACAAGTCGAAGACCGAGGAGATCCACCGCTCGCCGAACCACACCCGCGGCCTGACGCCCTGCTGCTTGAGTTCCTCCGGCCTAGTGTCGGTGACCTGCTCGAACAACGGGATCCTGGTCTCCCGCCAGAGCTCGCGGCCGAACAGGAACGGCGAGTTCGCCGCCAGCGCCACCTGGATGCCCGCAATCGCCTGCGCGGCGTTCCAGTAGCTTCCGAAGACTTCGGGCGCCACCTGGAGATGACACTGGACGCTCGTGCACGCCGCCTCGGGCATGATCGAGTCGACGTGGGTGAGCAGCTTCTCGGGCCCGTCTATGCTGATCCGAATCTCTTCGCCGCGCGCAGCGATCAGCTGGTCGTTGAGCAGCCGGAAGCGCGGGTTGGCGGACATGGCCTCGTCGGTGACATCGGACTGCCGCAGCGTCGGCAGGATGCCGATCAGCACCATCCGGCTCCCGACCTCGGCGGCGCGGCCGTTTCCGTGCTCGAGCCTGCTGCGGATGCCGGTCTCCAGCTGGCTGAGCACGTCACCGGTCAGCTGCCGCGGCGGGACGTTGATCTCCAGGTTGAACCGCCCGAGCTCGTTGTTCCACCAGGCCGGATCGGAGATCGCTGCCAGCACCTTGGTGCTCGTCATGGCCGGCATGCCGAACGCGTCGACCAGGTTAACCTCGATCTCGAAACCGACCTGGCACGACTGCGAGTCGAAGGCAGACTCCCGCAGCATCCGGCCGAAGACCTCCAGGCACAGCTGCACCTTCTCGCGGTAGGCGCGTCGCTCCTGCCTGCTGACGGCCATTGCCGGCACATCCCGGCCCATCAAGCCTCCAGATGCTGCGAGGGCGTGGGACTCCGTACCACATTCGCACGTAACTGGACGGCTGACCAGGACACAGTCTTTCGGACGAACGCGCCGCCGCATCGCCCGCTGCGGCCTTACGTTTTCTATACGTACATTAGAAGATGTTAAAGACTGATTTAACTCCTTTATATGGGCCAGCTTTGGTCCTTTAGTCTGGAAACTACTAGTTTGGCCGGGCATGATTATGCGTGTTTCGGCCATGCCTGCTGCGCACCGAGTACCGGCTAAGCTGTCAGGCACGAGTCGGCGGAACCGCTGCCCTGGCCATGCCGAAGCAGGGGCGGGCGGCAGGACCGCTGGATGGCAGGATTGAGCCATGGCCACCACGCGCCATGCGGGACGCTGGACGCTGGAAGACAGGTTCGCCTCGGCGTGGCAGTACCTGCCAGTCGAAGTGCCGCAGGGCGCGTGCGGGCTGCGTGCCGAGCTTGAGTACGAGCGTACGGGCGTGATCCTGGACCTCGGCTGCATCGGGGCGGCCGGCTTTCGCGGCTGGTCGGGCGGAGCGCGCCGGTCGTTTGTCATCTGCGCGGACGCGGCTACCCCGGGCTACCTGCCCGGCGAGCTGGAGCCCGGGACCTGGCAGGTGGTCATCGGCCTGCACCGCATACCGCTCGGCGGCACCGAATACCGGCTGGTGGTGGACGTATCGACTACCCCCGGAGAGCTCGAGCCCGAGGTGCCGCCCGAGCAGATGCCACCACTGACCGACAGGCCGCCACGCCGGATCCTGCCCGCGGCCGCTGGCCGGAGCTGGCTGGCGGGCGAACTGCACACGCACACCGTGCACTCCGACGGGAAGCTGACGGTCTCGGAGCTGGCCAGGTTCGGGACTAGTCGCGGGCTCGACTTCCTCGCGGTCACCGACCACAACACGATCAGCCACCACGCTGAGCTTCCGGGCACTTCCGCGTCGCATGGCATCGTGCTGTTGCCGGGGCAGGAGGTGACCGCCGAAGCCGGGCACGCCAACGCGTTCGGAGACATCGGCTGGATCGACTTCCGCGAACCAGCCGACGGCTGGCTGGAAGCGTGCGAACGGGCCGGCGGGCTGCTGTCGGTGAACCACCCCATCGGCGGCCACGTCAGCTGGATCGCCCCGATGAAGCGCCGGCCGCCGTTGGTCGAGGTGTGGCACTGGAGCTGGCTGGACACGCGGTGGACGACACCGCTCGCGTGGTGGCTGGCCTGGGACGCCAGCGCCATACCCGTAGGCGGCTGCGATTGGCACGTCGAAGGGAATGACGCTCCGCCTGGCTCGCCCACCACGTGGGTTGAGGCCGAGGCTGATGATCCTGATGCCGTGCTCGAGGGCATGCGAGCGGGGCGGACCGCGATCACGGCTAGCAGAGACGGCCCGGCGTTGCTACGGATTGGCGACGAGTTCGTCGCCTGCGACGCCGATGGACTGATCCTGACTGGGCCCGACGGCCCAAGGGCCCGGGTGACAGGGCCGCTGGCGCGATCCCCGGCAAGCGACGGCTGTCACCGGCTGGTCGACACAGCGGGCGCCACTCAGGCGCTCACCGGCAGAGCCCGGCGCATCTAACACAGCCTGCCGCGCACGCGGCGAACAGCGCATATCACCCAATCAAGTGGCAAACAGCCAGCGAGCTGACACTGAACTTGATCTTTGACGCTGATGGGTGTGCGTTTACTGGTGCTATAACCCCAGTAAACGCACACCCGTGACTGCGAATCTTGAATTTTTGTCGGCTAAAGGTGATTTGTCCAGGCGCCGATCGAGCTATCGCATCGGTCAGCGGCACCGGGTCAGAATTTGACCACGGACCACGCAGCGCCCGCGTTCTTGGTCATGTACATCTTGCTGCCCTCCGCCGGGCGTCCCTCGACGGCCACTCCCTGGCTTGCGGTTGTGAAGCCGAAATCGCCCCATCCCTTGCCGCCGTCGGTCAGGAAGAGTTCCTGCGTCCAGGACTTGCCGCCGTTCGTGCTGACGTACAGCCAGGTGGCCCCGGAGGCCGTCGCGACGAACAGGTGCGTCGGCGTCGGCTCGGCGAGCACGCCGCCGTCCCCGCCGGCCGGCACGGCCCCGACCTTGCTGAAGTGCGTCCCGCCGTCGGTCGAGGCGTACAGCTCCTTCTGGGTGGAGCCGGCCGCGGGCAGTCCGGAGCACAGCAGCGTGACCTGCGTCGCGCTGTAAGCAGCCACACTGGTCATGCCCAGTTGGGTCGGACAGGTGACCGAGTCGCGCACCCAGTGCGCGCCCGTGGTCGTCGAGTACAGCCGGTCTCCGACGATGATCCAGCCCGCGGTGCCGTGCAGCGCGATGGAGCCGAGGCCAGCGTACCCGTGCGGACTTGACAGCCCAGAGACCTTGTGCCAGGAGTCCGTGCCCGCCGGGCTGGAATAGACGGTCTCGTGGAAGCTCGCTTGCAGGCTGATGGCGTAAACCACGCCCGCCGAGGCTTCCAGGTCGGCGATGTAGTTCGGTACCTGAGTGACTCGGTACCAGCTCGCGGCGCCGTTGTGCGTGACCCACAGCTGCGACCCGAAGGCGAAGCCGTCGGAGGCGTCGGCGAACCGCATCCGGATCAGCCCGACGCTCCCCACACCGCTGCCCAGCTTGAGCAGCGGCGCCGGAACGCCGACCCAGGACTTCCCGCCGTTCGTTGTCCAGACGACTGACGTGCACGGCGCGTGCGTGCACGGCGCGGTGCCAAGCACCCAGCCTTCACTGGCGGACACGAACGTCATCGACGCGGGCTCGAAGCCCTTCGGCACCGGCCCGACCGCCGGCCTGACGACGGCCGTCCGCTCTACAGCAGACGCCGACGCACTCGCTGCCCCGAACGCCGCCGCGGCGGCCGCGGCTGCCGTGGCAACCGCGACCGCCGTTGCGGCCCATTTCCTACCTACTGAAGACGCCATTGCCAGCCCCCCCTTGCGCTTTGCGGCGGTGCTCCACACGCCCGCCGCACAGCCTTTATGACGCCTTCGATGCTGACTCAGTTGGAGCCATTCGCCAAGAGCTAGCGCGAGGCCGCCAGCCGGGGAGCCGCCGCGCGCCAGCTGCGACGCCGAACGCGATGACCACCTGCACGGACAGCTCGGTGATGAATCCGGTGCGGATGCCGACGCCGTCGCCGGCCATGGACAGGAACATGCTGCCGAGCGTGGCCACCCCCAGCGCTAGCGCGGTCTGCTGGGTGGTGGTCAGCACGCCGCTGCCTGCCCCGGCGGAGGCCGGCGGCACGTCAGACAGCACCACGCCGAACAGTGGGCTCATCACCAGGCCCTGGCCGAAGCCGGCCACCACCAGGCCGGGAATCAGCGCCGCCACGGACAGGTCCGGCCAGCCGAGGTAGACGGTGACGCCGACGATGACCAGCCCAACAGCCTGCAGCAGCCCGCCCGCGGCGAGCACCTTGGTGCCGAACCTGGCGAGCAGCCTGGAGGTGGACAGCGACGCCACGAGGAACGCGCCGCCCATCGGCACCAGCGCAGCACCGGCCGTGAGCGCGCTGTCATGCAGGCCCTGCTGGGCGAGCAGCGCGTAGCAGAACATGAACGCGCCGAACCCGGCGAAGAACGGCAGCGCCAGCACCAGACCGCGTCGCATGCTCGCGTGCTGAAGCAACGAAGGGGGAACGAGTGGCGTCCGGCCGGCTCGCTCCGATCGGAGCTCCACAACGGCGCACCCGGCAGCCAGCAGGGGGGAGACAGCCAGCAGCGCGATCGTCCAGGCTGGCCAGCCCAGTGACTGGCCTTCGGTCAGCGGGATGAGCACGGCAAGCACGGTCAGGCCGAGAAGCACGGTGCCTGGCACGTCCACCGGCGCCGGGTTGCCGTGCCGGGTGTCCGGCACGTAGCGGCTCGCCAGCACCAGCCCGGCGATCCCGATCGGCACGTTGACAAGGAAGATCGGCCGCCAGCCGAGCCCGTCGATGTTCGCGGACACGAGCAGCCCGCCGAGCAGCTGGCCGAGCACGGCGGCAATGCCGCCCGTCGCACCGAACCGGCCGAGCGCCTGGGCACGCCGTTCGCCTGTCGTTGCTGCCTGGATGGTCGCCAGCACCTGCGGCACCATCATGGCCGCGGATGCACCCTGGGCGATCCGGCAGATCACCAGCACCAGCGCGGTCGGCGCCAGGCCGCACGCCAGCGAGGTGAGCGTGAAGGCCGCGATGCCGCACATAAACAGCCGCTTGCGGCCGATGCTGTCGCCGAGCCGCCCGCCGAGCACCAGCAGCAGCGCATAGGCGGTGGCGTAGCCGGACACGACGAGTTCGAGCAGCGACCTGCTCGCGTGCAGGTCCGCGTCGATGGTGGGCAGAGCGACGTTAACGATGAAGAAGTCGACCATGGCCAGCAGCACGCCGACGAGGACGACCGTGAGGCCGGTCCCGGTCAGCTCTGCCTGCGCATGCGCGGCAGGCACACTGGCGATCCGGGCTCGGCCCGCCGCCTGGTCCAGCGTCGCGACGGCGACGGCGGTATTCGGCTGGGCAGGCCCAATGTTTGGTGAGGATGGCATGCAACCAGCGTGCCGGAAAAACTTAGCCAGGTACTAGAGCCCATTTATACTGGTACCAGTACTACCTGGCAACAGCACCAGAGGTAAGGCATACTGGTACCCATGAGCGAGCAGACCCTGGTTACCGTACCTGCCGCGGACCGGCGAGTCGAGTCGATTTCACCCGTCGCCGGGCCGCTCGCGGCCTCGGTGCGGCGGCGCGAGCTAGGCGACTTCCTGCGCAGCAGGCGGGAGCGGATAGTGCCGGAGGAAGTCGGGCTGCCGCCCGCACCGCGGCGCCGGACTCCGGGATTGCGCCGGGAAGAGGTCGCGACCCTGGCCGGGGTGGGGGTCACCTGGTACACCTGGCTCGAGCAGGGCCGGGACATCAACGCCTCGTCGCAGGTGCTCGACGCCGTGGCGCGCACCCTGCTGCTCGACCCGCACGAGCGCGAGCACCTGTTCCGGCTGGCCGACGCCCCGGACGGCAACGGCGCAGCCGACTGCACGTCGGTGCCGCCCACCGCGCAGCTGCTGCTCGACCAGCTCGAGCCGTTCCCCGCCTGCATAAGGAACGCGCGCCATGACATCCTCGGCTACAACGCGGCGTTCGACCGCCTGATGGGCCCCCTCGCCGACGTCCCGTTCGAAGACCGGAACTCGCTGTGGCGGATGTTCACCGTGCCGAGCTGCCGCGCCGCGACCCTGGACTGGGAGGAGGGCACCCGGCGCATGGTCGCCGAGTACCGCGCCGCGATGGCCGAGCACGTCGCCGAGCCCGCGTGGAAGTGCCTCGTCTCGAGGCTTCTCAAGGCCTCCCCGGAGTTCGCCGAGCTGTGGGAGCGGCACGAGGTGGCGCAGCCGGAGAACCTCACCAAGCGGTTCCTGCACCCCGAGGTCGGCCTGCTCAAGCTGAACTACACCCACCTGTGGCTCGGCCAGCGGCTCGGCACCAGGATGACGGTCTACACCCCGGCCGACGGGCAGTCGGAAGAGCGGCTGACCGAGTTGCGCAGGCGCGGAGAGCAAGCGACACTGGCCCGGCCGTAGACTCTCGGCACCTGATCCTGCGGCGGAGGGATGCAGATGCGAGCACAGGCGCGCTGGGGGATGACGCTTCCACTGCACGGCGTGCCGCTCGCTGACCAGCGGGACCTGGTCGCGCGGCTGCCCGACCTCGGTTACACAGACGCGTGGTCGTCGGAGCTGAACGGGGTGGACGCGTTCAGCCCGCTCGTGCTCGCCGCCCAGTGGGCCCCGCAGCTCCGGCTGGGGACGGCGATCGTCAGCGTTTACACCCGAGCCCCGGTCGCCCTCGCGGTCAGCGCGGCGGCGCTGGCTGACCTCGCGCCTGGCCGGTTCGTCATGGGCATCGGCACGTCGTCGAAGGTCGCGGTCGAGCAGTGGAACGGGATCCCGTTCGACAAGCCGTACCAGCGGTCCAGGGACATGCTCGCGTTCCTGCGCGAGGCGCTGGCAGGCGGCAAGGTGAGCCGGCAGTACGAGACGTTCTCGGTAGACGGGTTCCGGCTGGACCCGGCGCCGGCCACTCCCCCGGCGCTGGCACTGGCGGCGCTGCGACCCGGCATGGTGCGGCTCGCCGCGGCGCAGGCCGGCATCGCGATCACCAACTGGCTCGCGCCCCCAGACGTGCCCAAGGTGCGCGCGGTAGCCGGTGACGACTGCGAACTGGTCGCCCGCGTCTTCGTCGTGCCGACCGCCGACGCGGAGACGGCCAGGGCGATCGGCCGCCGGGTCCTGGCGGCTTACCTGACCGTGCCCGTGTACGCGGCGTTCCACCAGTGGCTCGGCCGGGGCGAGGTAATCGATCCGATGCTGACGGCATGGCAATCCGGCGACCGTCGTGGCGCGCTGGCCGCCATCCCCGACTCGCTAGTAGACGAGCTCGTCGTGCACGGCCCGGCGCAGGCGTGCCGCGACCGGGTGGCTGAGTACCACGCAACCGGGCTGGACACTCCGGTGATCGCCGTCTTGCCGACGCCCGGCATCGACCTGGCCGACACGCT
>JASHTT010000201.1 GCA_030040415.1 Streptosporangiaceae bacterium
CCTCGGGATTGAGACCCACCAGCTCAGAGTGCTCAAGCTCGTTGATGAACGCCAGGGCGTGGCCGGCGGTAGGCAGCAGGATGTCTCCGCGCGGCTCGTTGGGCTTCGGCTCGATCGCGAACCTGATGTCGTACCCCTGGTCGAGCACGTACTCGCTCAGGATGTCGAAGGCCTCCTTGAGCCGGTCCAGCGCCGCCCTGACGTCCTTCGACGCGCCGGACTCGGCGCCGTCCCGGCCGCCCCAGCAAACGTAGACCTTCGCGCCAAGCTCGGCGGCCAGGTCGAGGTTGCGCATGACCTTGGCCAGCGCGAAGCGGCGCACGTCCCGGTCGTTGGCGGTGAACCCGCCCTCCTTGAAGATCGGGTGGCTGAACAGGTTTGTCGTCGCGGTTGTGACAACCAGCCCCGTCTCGTCTAGTGCTTTTCGGAACGCGGCGATCTTCGCATCCCGCTCGGCATCGCTGGCGCCGAACTCGAAGACATCGTTGTCGTGGAAGTTAACCCCGTATGCACCGATCTCGGCGAGCTTGCGCACTGCCCGATCGGCTGGCATCGGCGGCCGGATCGCGGAGCCGAACACATCGACGCCCTGCCAGCCGACCGTCCAGATCCCGAACGAGAAGTGGTCGTCGCGCGACGGTACATAGCTCCCTGCGGTCATGGTCCCGCTTCCTTCCTTGTTTGCTTAACCCTGCTGACGGCCGGTGCCCGCTAGCCTTCCGGCCAGCTGGCGGTCTGGTCGCGCAGCGCCACGTGCCGCTGACGTACCTGCGGCTCCGCCGGGCCGTCGTACTGCTTGGCGGGCCTGGCCGGCCAGTCCGGCGGCTCCGCCCTGCCAGACAGCGCCCAGGCGGCCTGGCGCGCCGCGCCGAGAGCGACGTACTCGCCCGGCTCGGGCACCAGCACAGGTGCGCCGAAGATACCCGGTGCGAGCGCGCAGACGGCCGGTGACCGGGCGCCACCGCCGACCAGCAGCACGCGCTGGCAGGTCACCCCGTGCTCGGTGAGGCTATCGGCCGCCTCGGCGAGCGAGGCGAGCACCGCCTCGATGGCCGCCCGGGCGAGGTTCTCCGGCCTGGCGTTGTGCGTGGTCAGCCCGTCAAGCACGCCGGTCGCCTCAGGCCTGTTGGGCGTGCGCTCTCCGTCCAGGTAGGGCAGCAAGGTGATGCCCTGCGCGCCTGGCTGTGCCTTGAGTGCGAGTGCGTCCAGCCCCGCCAGGTCCGTACCCAGCAGTGCCGCGATTGCCGACATCACCAGGCCGGCGTTCACCGTGCAGACCAAGGGCAGGAACCGGCCGGTCGCGTCGGCGAATCCGCATACCGCGCCCGACGGATCGGCGGCCGGCGTGCTGCTGACCGCGAACGCGGTGCCCGATGTGCCGATCGATACGACCACATCACCCGGCTGCAGCCCGAGGCCGAGTGCGGCGCCCATGTTGTCGCCGGTCCCCGCCGACACGGCTGCCCCCCACGCCGTATGGCCGACCACCTCCGCCGGGTGCGCGATCCTCGGCAGCAGCATCGAGTGCCCGACAGCGGTGGTGAGCACGTCCGGCAGCCACGTCCCGGCAGCCGGCGAGAAGTAGCCGGTGCCGGACGCATCGCCCCGGTCCGTCACCATCTCCACCAGTTCCTGGGGTCCGGCCCGGCCTCCCGGTGGCGTCGCGCGCTGGCCGCGTTCACGCTCGCCCATGCCGCCGCGCAGCCGCCAGGTGAGCCAGTCGTGCGGCAGCAAGACCGCCACCGCCCGCGCTGCGTTATCCGGCTCGTGCTCGGCCAGCCAGCGGAGCTTGGTCACGGTGAAAGAGGCCGCCGGGACGCTGCCGGTGTGCCGGGCCCACCATTGCGGGCCGCCAGCCTCGACGATCAGCTCGGCGGCCGCGGCCGCTGACCGCAGGTCGTTCCATAGCAGCGCTGGCCTGACCACCTCACCGTCGCCGTCCAGCACGATCATGCCGTGCTGCTGCCCGGCGACGCCGACCGCCTCGGCCCGCTGCAGCAGGCCGTCCCCGGCCGCCTGGAGGGCGTCCCACCAGGCCGCCGGGTCACACTCCGTGCCGTCCGGGTGCGGAGCGCTGCCCGAGGATACGACGACGCCGTCGTCGGCGTCGCACAGCACGACCTTGCACGACTGCGTCGACGAGTCGACACCGGCTACCAGCACGTCGTTCCTTTCATCGCGCCTGGCCGTGCCAGGACGTGGAGCGCGCGATGCCGCGGGACCGCCCGCACCGACGGTCCCGCGGCAGGCGCAGTCACCGGTTAACCACGAAGGTAACCAGGGATCGGGCCGGCAGGGTATAGGTGAAGTTGCCCGACCGGACGAACATCGGAGCTTGCGGCGCGGCGTCGCTCGTGGCGTCCGTGACGACAGGCGTCACGCTCGCCGGACCGCGCTGCAGGCCAAGGTGCTGCAGTGCGAAGGACACCGTGTCGGTGGTGGTGTCGTTGTTGAGCACCACGATCGCAACCGAGCCGTCACGGTTGCGGAATGCGGTGAGCTCCAGGCCGGAATCGGCGGTCGTGGCACCGATGCGGACCGCGCCGGGCCGGACATACCGGCTGAAGTTCGCGAACGCCCAGAGCCGCCCGGACGGAATGACTGTCGTGCCATCGATCTGGATGAGGCTCTCGTTGTCGCCGTTGAATGTTGGCTCGCTCGACCCCCACCAGTACAGGAAGGCGTTGAGGTTCGCCGACGTCAGGCCCACGATGATGTGATTCGCCCAGGTGAAGCCCGAGGCGTCAGTGCCGTCATCCCAGGCCGGGTCGAAGGTCTCGAACGTTGACCACTCGGTCTCCCAGACGTTCTTGGTCCAGCCGGCCAGCGGGAACGTTGGCCATTCGGTGTAGCCGTGGCTGGTGAACAGGCTGACGTAGTGCAGGGCGGCCGGATCCTGTTCGATCGCCGCGGCATAACTCTGCGCGTAGTCCCAGCCCTCGGTGGCACAGCACTCCAGCCTGGTGCGCAACCCGGAGGTGGCCAGCGCCCTGCCGATCACCGGGGCAAACGCGGCGGTCTGTGCCGGCGACATGACCATGCCGTCGTAGTCCGGCGCGAGGTTGGCCTCGTTCTCGAAGCCGACATAGCTCAGCGGAACGCCCGCCTGTGCGTAGTCGCGCGCGTATTGGACCAGCATGTTGGCGTACGCCTGCTCCCAGTTGCCGCTTGTGCAGGTCGCTCCCGGCACGCCGCAGAGCGTCCCGCCGTTCGAGGTGGAGTCGTTCGTCTTCATGTAGGCGGGAGCGCTCCAGTCATCGGCGAACACATCGGTGACGCCGTACTCCCTCCTGATCGTCTGCGCCAGCCAGAGCTGACCCTGGTCATCGTTGATCGACTGCAACGACACGTACGACGGCGGAGCCGAAGGGCTAGCGGGCGCATTCGGTTCAATCACCGCCCCCGGGTCCGATCCGATCTGGTTGCGCAGGATCGTCAGCCCGGCACCCGTGGTGGGGCTGTAGAGGAGGTTCAGCGCCTCCTGCTGGGTCGCTGCGGGCGCGTCCATGATGTCCTCGGCCTGGCCGAACGCCTCGGAGGAACCGAAGCCCGCGATGGTCTGGTAATGCACGCTGCCGTCGATCGTCGCCACCGATTGCGCGGATGCCGTGCCCGTCGGGCCGACGAGCACTAACGCCGTCGCCACGCCCGCTGCCGACACCACCAGCCACGCCCTGACTGACTTGCTCTGTAATGCGGACCTTCCCATCTGTGCCTCCTGCTTCCTGTTAGCGGGGATCGAGCGGCCATGCGGGGAACGTGACCCGCGTGCCGCAAACGCCGTACTCGCGCTCGGGCGGCGGCGAGACCACCGCCAGCCTCCCTTGCTTCAGGTGCTCCCCGTGGCCTTGCCCGAGCTGGTCAAGCTGATCGCCGGTGCGCTGCACGGTGGCCAGCGGTCCTTTCTCCCAGACGGCCCGCCAGTCCGGCACCCGGTCCCGGACGCGGGCCACCGCCACCTGGTAGAAGTCGTCGAGCGCACCCGGGCCGCGCTCCGCGACCTCGTCGCGAAGCCGCAGGAACCCGTCCACGGCCAACTGCGCGCGGCGCTGCGCGGCCTGCGCCGCAGACTCCGCTCCGTCCAGTGACGCCGCGGCGCCATAAGCGGCGGCCTCGGCGAGGTACTCGGGCGGGAACGTGAGCACCGTGTCCCCGGCTTCGGGCAGGCCCGCATTCTGCATGACGACGAGGATCTGCAGCCCACCGTCGTTGATCAGCCGGTGCACCACGCCGGGCGAGAACCAGCAGACGGTCATGGGCGTCAGCGGGGTCTCGGCGAAACCGTCGGCCGACAGCGTTTGCAGCCGGCCGGTACCGCCGATGACGACGTACCCTTCGGTGCAGGCCAGGTGCACGTGCGCAGACCCGCCGGTCAGCCCGTCCGGTCCGGTCCAGTCGTAGACCGCCAGGTTCGTCACCGCGGTGCCGCCAGGGAATGGCCCGGCGCTCACCGCAGCGCTCCAGCGGTGGCCGGCTGTGCGTCGGCTATGCCGCCGCTGGCAAGGCCAGCGGGCAGTCCTGCCGCGAGCGCGGCGCACCTCGCCGCGTCCAGCGCGCCGTCGGCTATCAGCACGTCGAAGCGAAGCGTCAGCGACTCCCCCGCCCCTAGCTGGTATTCGGCGCTGAAGAACGGTGCCGGGCAGACGCAGCCGTAGACGCTGGTCCGTACGAACCACTCGGACGGGAAGCAGAAGTTCGCCGGGTCGTCGGCGAACAGCAGGGTCGAGTCCGTGATCACTCCGTCATGCCGCCCGACGTAGGCCAGCCAGGGCGCCCTGCTGCCCATCAGCTGTTCCTCGTCCGCCGGGCCGTCCTGCGTCAGCACCGTACCGCCGGAGAACGACCGTGGCCCACGCCAGAACAGGCCGCTGTAGCCGGCCTTCTCCCGGCCCTGGGTGGTCGCGCTGCCGAGGCCGATCGCGGCGTCGGTGCGGTTGTGCATCGTCGTCGCGAAGTTCAGCCGCCAGGCCTCGAGCCCGGGCAGCACCGTCACGGTGATGGTCCGCTGCTCACTGATCCAGTGCTCGCCCCGCGGTGTGATCCAGGTCAGCCGCTCGTCCAGGACCACCGCGCCGTCCCGCACCTCCGCCGCGGCGAACCTGTCGTGCCGCGTGCTGCCGTTGTTGTCCAGCTGGACGTAGCCCTCGCCGCGGCGGAAGCTGGGACCGCCCCAGAAGTTCAGGCCGCCGACCTCGCACAGCGACCAGGCGATGCCCTTGTGCCACACGTGGTCGTACGGCCGGTACAGGCTCACCACGTCGCCGCCGAGCGTGCGGACAGGATGGAAGTACGGCCGCGGTGACTCCACTTCGGGATCCTTGGGCCGGTAGACGTACCGGAACAGTTCAGTGTCGCCGTAGTGGCATGCCAGCGAGCCGTCCCGCCTGCGGGATACCGATAGCCCCGTCACAGCGCTGCCCCGCTCAGCCGCCCCGCCACCGCGCCGGCCCCGTCCATCCCCTGGTAGAAGGGCGACTGCGGGCCGAGATCGGCCGGACTGACGGGCCTGTTCGCGGACGCCGAGGCGTAGATGCCAGCGACGAGTTGCATCGTGCGCACCGCGTCGGCGGAAGTAACCGGCGGCGCACTGCCCTCGCGCAGCGCCGCCAGCACGGCCGCGAACTGTGCGGCGTGCCCGCTGTTCACGCCGTGCTCGCCTGCCTCCCAGGCCGACAGGACTTCCGCCTCGAAGCCCGGCGCCGGGGTGATCGCCCAGTTCTCCTCGCCGTATCCGTATACGTGCGTAAGCTCCACCGTTGCCCTCTCGAAGTCGAACCGGAGATAACTCTCCTCCCGCGGCGACAGCACGCTGTTGACCACGCTGGCAACCGCGCCGCTCGCGAATGTCACGTGCGCCATTGACAAGTCTTCGGTGTCAGTGCGGCGAGCCTGCCTGCGGGAGATCGACTGCACCTGCGTCCAGTCGCCGAGCAGGTAGAGCAGGAGGTCCATCTGGTGGATGCCGTGGCCCATGGTCGGCCCGCCGCCCTCGGTGTCCCAGCGCCCGCGCCACGGCTCGTCGAAGTAGGCCTGGTCGCGGTACCAGAGCGTGTGGCACACGGCAACCAGCGGGCGGCCGAGCACCCCATCGCAGATCAGCCGGCGCAGCCGGCGGGCGCCGGAGCCGAACCGGTGCTGGAACACGGTGGCCAGGAACGGTCCCGCCTTGCCCTGCGCCGCCGCCATCGCGTGCAGTTCAGCCAGACTCAGCGCGGGAGGCTTCTCCACCAGCACCGACAAGCCGGCCCGCAGGCAGGCCAGAGCCAGGCCGGCGTGCGAGCCAGGCGGCGTGCACACGTGCACGAGGTCTGGCCGGCAGTCGGCCAGCAGTCCGTCCAGGGTGTCGTAACGCCCGGCGATGCCGTGCGAGTCACAGAACGCCGCTAGCCGGGCGGCATCGACGTCGGTCGCGGCCACGATGGTGGCGCCATCGCCGAGCTGCGCAAGCGCGGTCGCATGGAGCCGCGCGATGCTGCCGGTGCCGGCGATGGCGATTCTGATCGGTCGCATTCGTCTTCTCTGTATAGACCCGGGCGGCGGCCCCCGGACCCCCGAGATCCTGACCCGGCGGTGAGTAACGGACCCTGAGGCCCGCGATGTCCGGTTAGGTAGTTTCCGAAAGTTTCCCGATAGTTTTTGGTGATCGATGCGATGTTAGGGCGACCATGCGCACCGGTCAAGGCCCCGTGACGTACTGCCGGTAGCGTGCCACGATGGTGCGCAGGGTCTGATCGGCGGGCGCCGCCCAGACTGCCTCGTTGAAGATCTCGACTTCGGTCCAGCCGTCGTAGCCGGCCGCGCGGACGGCGCGGTCAAGGCCGCGGAAGTCGATGCATCCGTCGCCGATGTGACCCCGCCCGAGCAGCACGTCCGCGGGCAACGGGAGCACCCAGTCGGAGAGCTGAAAGCCGAAAATCCGCCGGCCTGCCCTGGCGATCGAGGCTTCGAGGTCCGGGTCCCACCACACGTGGTAAGCGTCCAGCATGAGCCCGACGTGGTCCGATATCCGTTCGGCCATGTCCAGTGCCTGGCTGACTGTGCTCACGACCGACCGATCCGCGCAGAACATCGGGTGAAGCGGCTCGATGGCCAGCTTCACCCCGTGCCTGGCGGCGTCGTCAGCCAGTTCGGCGATGCCGTCGGCGACCATCGCGCGCGCCCCGCGCAGGTCCCGGCTGCCGTCCGGCACGCCGCCGCAGACCAGCGCGAGCACCGGCGCGCCGACCTGTGCGGCCTGCTCGATAGCGCGCCGGTTGTCGGCTATCGCCGCGGCCCGGTCAGTGGCATCCGCGGCCGTCAGGAAGCCGCCACGGCACAGGCTCGTCACCGTCAGGCCAGCCTCCCTGACCAGGCGCGCGGCGCGCTCTGGGCCGACTTCATCGACCCGGTCTCGCCACAGCCCGATGCCGCGCAGGCCGGCTTTCGCGCAGTGCCGGACCGCCGCCTCGATGGTCAGGTGCCGGGTGGTCGCCTGATTGAGCGACAACCGCTCGACGCCGGTCACGGCCGGATGCCAGGGATCCGGTCAGCCGCGGCGAGCCGGCTCGCCGCCAGTTCGCGATCCGGCAGCAGGCCGGCCGCGTCGGCGAGCGCGGCCAGCCGCCGCAGGTGGCCGAGCCCTCTGGCGGTCTGCTGACCGCCGAGCATCACGAAGGAGCGCTGATGGCCGGCCAGCCAGGCAAGGAACGTGACCCCGGTGGTGTAGTGCGGTACCGGCTCGGCGAACAGGTGCCTGGCTAGCGGCACAGTCGGGGCCAGCAGCTTGTCGTAGCGCTCGGTGTCGCCATCGGCCAGTGCGCGCAGCGCCGCAGCGGCCGGCACCGCGATCGGGTCGAAGACGCCGAGGAACGCGTCGCTGTGCCCGCGCTCGTCGCCGCGGATCAGCTCGGCGTAGTTGTAGTCATCGCCGGTATAGAGCCGGACGCCGGCGGGCAGCGCACGGCGCAGCGCGATCTCTCGCCCTGCATCGAGCAGCGACAACTTAATCCCGTCGACCTTGGCCCGGTGCTCGGTCACGATCGAAAGCAGCGCCGACGTGGCCTGGTCCAGGTCGGCGGAGCCCCAGTAGCCGGCCAGCGCCGGGTCGAATGCCGGGCCGAGCCAGTGCAGGATCACCGGGTGGCTCACCTGCCGCAGCAGCCAGCCGTAGACCTCCGCGTAGTCGTCGGGGCCGCGGGCAACCGCCGCGAGCGCCCGGCTCGCCAGCAGCACGACCTGCGCGCCGGCCGCCTCCACGACCTCTATCTGTTCCGCGTATGCCGCGCGGATCTGCGCCAGGCAACCCGGGCCAGGCTCCGGCGGTGCGGCGAGCTGGTCGGTACCCGCCCCGCAGGCGAGCAGGCCGCCTGCCGCGCGTGCCTCGCGCCCGGACCGGGTGATCAGCTCGCTGGCGGTGGCCCAGTCCAGGCCGCGACCGCGCTGCGCGGTGTCCATCGCGTCGGCGACACCGAGCCCCACCCCCCACAGATGATGACGGAACGCGAGCGTCTCACCCCAGTCGAGCCTGGCGGGTTCGCCCGGCCGGTGGTCGGCCTCGGGATCGGCAACTACGTGCGCCGCGGCGAGCGCTATCCGGGTCCCCCGGCCGGGTTCGTCGCGGCCGCCAGGCAACGTCATGGCTGCAGCGCCGGAACGGCGAGCCTGCGCCCCTCGCGCCAGGACGCCATGCCGAGCTCGGCGAGTTGCACGCCCTTGGCGCCCTCGAGCAGATCATGCCGGTACGGCGCACCCGCGATGACGTGCGCGAGGAATAGCTCCCACTGGGCTAGGAACGAGTGCGATGGGGCGACCGCACCAGCACCTGCGAGCCCTGAGCTGGCGGGCCCTGCGCCGATGGGCACGGTGTTGCCGGGGACGAGCTGCCACTGTGACCGGAAGTCGTCGGTCACCGGCGTGTCGGGGTCCCAGCGGGGTCGCGGCGTGCCGCCGCGGTGCTGCAGCCGGCAGTCGTGCAGTCCGGCGACGGCGCTGGCTTCGGTGCCGTCCACCTGGAACTCGACCAGCTCGTCCCGGTGCACGCGGACCGCCCAGGAGGAGTTGACCTGCGCTACCGCGCCGCCGTCGAGTTCGAAGATCGCGTACGCGGCGTCGTCCGCCGTCGCGTCGTACGGTTTGCCATCCTCGTCGTACCGCAGCGGGATGTGCGTGGCACCGGTGGCGTAGACCGACCTGACCGGGGCAACGATGTGGTCCAGCAGGTACCGCCAGTGCGGGAACATGTCCAGGATGATGCCGCCGCCATCGGCAGCGCGGTAGTTCCAGCTGGGGCGCTGGGCCGGCTGCCAGCCGCCGTCAAACACCCAGTAGCCGAACTCGCCGCGCACCGACAGGATCCGGCCGAGCACACCGCCCTCGACGAGCCGCCTCAGCTTGATCATCCCGGGCAGGAACAGCTTGTCCTGCACGACGCCGCCGCGTACCCCCGCGTCGGCGGCAACCCGCACCAGGTCCAGGGCCTCGGCCAGGGTAGCGGCCAGCGGCTTCTCCGTGTACACGTGCTTGCCAGCGGCTACGGCCGCCCTTACCGCAGCTGCCCGCCTCGTCGTGACCTGGGCATCGAAATACACCTCGACGCCGGGATCGGCGAGAGCCTCGTCCAGCGAGGTCGTCCAATCGGCCAGGCCGTGCCTGGCCGCGATCGCGGCCAGCTTTCCGGCGTCGCGGCCGACCAGCACCGGCTCGGGCCAGATGACCGCACCGCCAGGCAGTGCCAGACCACCCCGCTCGCGGATCGCCAGGATCGACCCGACCAGGTGCTGGCGGTAGCCCATCCGGCCGGTCACGCCGTTCATCGCGATCCGCACGACGCGGTTTCCGGGGCTCGCAGCCGGGGCTTGGTCAGCTGTCATATAGACAAGTCTGCTGGCCCGGCCGCGGCGTACGCCGCGGCCGGGCCAGCATTCCCTTACCTCTTCTTGCTAACTAACTCTTGGGCGTGAGCTGCAGCACGGTGTACTCGTTGAACGGCCCACTGGGCTCGCCCGGCGCGTACGGGTCGGCTGCGGTCGGCCAACCGGTGAAGTTGGTCGTGTTGTACTCGTCCCAGGCCACGCCGTAGAAGATCGGGATGACCGGGAGCTGAGTGGCCACGATCTTCTCCAGGCTCACGATGTCGGCCTTCTGCGCCGTGGCACTGGTGGTGCCGGCGAACGCGGTCAGGTCGGCATCCGCAGCCGAGCTGTAGAAGCGCTCGTAGTCACCGACCGCAGTCTTGCCGATCGGCGCGGTCAGCGCGTCGTTGAGGTAGCCGTTGTAGTCGTAGTACGGGCTCGTGCCTGCAGTGCCCCAGTGGCAGGTCGCCTCGAAGTCGCCATCGGCGATGTCCGCGTTCCACGCGTTCACCGAGACGGCCGACACCGTGACGTCGATGCCTGCGGCCTTCAGGTCCGAGGCGATGATCGCGTTGTCGTCATCGAAGTCGGTGTACGCCGACGGGTCCATGATCGTGAACGCGAGTTCCTTGCTGCCCAGGTAGAAGTAACCGTTGCTGTGCATCTTGAAGCCGGCCTTGACCAGGATCGACTTCGCGAGGGCAGTGTTGTAGGTGGTGGTGTACGCAGGGCCGGACGTCTGTGGCGTCAGGTAGCTGGCGTCGGTGGGCAGCGTGAGCAGGGTGAGCGAGCCTGGCTGGATCGCTGGGGGCTGCTGGCCGTCCTCACCATCGTCGGAGATGACGGTGCGGTCGACGCCGTCCGACACGGCCTGGCGCACGGCCAGGTCGCTGAGCGGCCACTTGGTCAGGTTCGGGATGATCGTCTCGGTGTGGATTGGCGCATCCCAGACGTGGTAGTTCGCGTTCTTCGCGAGGAAGGCCGACTTGATGTCGCTCACGAAGTTCCCACCCCAGGTCAGGGCGCCACTCTCGAGGGCCAGGTTGGCCGTCGTGTTGGAGTCGTAGGCCGGGAAGTCAAGGTATGCGACCTTCGGCTTGCCCGGCTGCCAGTAGTTCGGGTTCTTCTTCAGCAGCACGCCACTGGTCGAGAACGTGTCGAACATGTACGGGCCGGTCCCGATCGGGGTCGGGTTGGAGTAGGTCGACGGGTTGGAGATCTTGCTCCACACCGCCTGCGGCACCATCGGCACGTTGGCGATGTTGTAGAAGGCCGCATACTGCGACGACGAGAAGTTGACCACTGCCGTGGTGGCGTTCGGCGCAGACGCACTGACGATGGGCAGCCCACTCTGGTTCATCGTGGGGTACTTCTTCAGCATGCCGAAGACGAACGCTACGTCGGCGGCGTTGAACGCATCGCCGTTGGTGTACTTGACACCGCTGCGCAGCGTGAACGTGATCGTCTTTCCGCCGTTCGACCACGCGGAACTTGTCGCCAGCCACGGGTAGACGGTGCCGGGCTTCTCCAGGTCAAACTGCAGCAGCGGCTCGTTGATCATGTCGGTAAGCCCGAGGACGGACCCCGCAGAGCTGCTGCTGTAGGGGTTGAAGTCCCTGGTCAGTGGGCCGGTCGGGCTGCTTTCCATCGTGACCGTGTTCTTCACGGTGCTCGCGCCGCTGCTCGAGCTTGGCGATGACGGTGACGAGGAACCGCAGGCGGCCGCGAGGCCGGCCAGGGAGATAGCGCAGACTATTGACCCGGCTATCTTGATCTTGTGTCTCACTTATGTCCTCCGAAATCATCAGGACTTGGGTCGGCGGGGAGCGGAGAGCCGGCCGGGCTTTCCTGGCCGACCTGGCGCAGCCAGCAGGCTGCGGTATGGTCCGCACCGACCTGGAAGTCGGGCGGAGTCTCGGTTGAGCAGATGGGCATGGCGAACGGGCAGCGGGGATGGAACCTGCAGCCCGATGGCGGGTTGATCAGGCTCGGTATCGTGCCCGCGGTGATGACCGGTGGGCTCGGGCGGTCGGGGTCGGGAGCTGCCGAGAGCAGCAGTTGGGTGTAAGGGTGGGAGGGGTTGTCGGTCACCTCCAGGCTCGGGCCGGACTCGACGACCCGTCCGGCGTACATGACGGTCACCGTGTCGGCGAAATACCGGGCGGACGCGATGTCGTGAGTGACGTACAGCAGCGCCATCTGCTCGGCGTCGCGAAGCTCACCGAGCAGGTTGAGTACGCCGATCCGGATCGACACATCGAGCATCGAGACGGGCTCGTCGGCGAGCAGCACCGACGGCTCGGCAGCCAGCGCCCTGGCGATCGCGACCCGCTGGCGCTGCCCGCCGGACAGCTCGTGCGGCAGCTTGCGCACAAACTGGCTGGCCGGCTCTAGCTTCACCTTGGCCAGCAGGTCAGCCACGGCAGCGTCAACCGCTTCCCGGCCGCGGGCCTTGTGGTGCACCTTCAGCGCCCGCGACAGGTGGTAGCGGACGTCATGCACGGGGTTCAGGGAAGCGAACGGGTCCTGGAAGACGAGCTGGACACGGTCCCGGTACTCGTAGATGTGCCTGTGGCCGACAGGCTTGCCGTCGAGGATGATCTCCCCCGAGGTCGGCGGGATTAGCCGGGCCAGCATCCGGGCCACCGTGGTCTTACCCGAGCCGCTCTCGCCAACGACTGCGGCCACCTTGCCGGCCCGCAGTTCCAGGTTGATGTCCTCGGCCGCGTGCACCACGCTGCTGCGCA
>JASHTT010000202.1 GCA_030040415.1 Streptosporangiaceae bacterium
TCCTTCACGTCGGTGCGGCTGCGGCCGCTTACCTTGCGGAGAATCCGCCTGCCGTCAGAGAGGGCACTAAGCGAGACGGCCTGCGCCAGCCCCCCAGCACCTTTTGTGGTGCTGGGCACCTGCGCACTCTGTGCCTAACCGGTGGTCGAAGTAGATCAAGTCGTCGCGGCGGCCGCGCGGACGCTGTAGCCATGAGAGCCATGAGAGCAAGGTGAGACACAGCTGGCCCGCTTTGGCTCCCACTCGACTCGGTCAAGAGCTAAGAGAACCTGTGAGCTGGTCGGGATGGCGGGATTCGAACCCGCGGCCTCCTGCTCCCAAATCAGCAGAATTCGGTCGCCGGACGCAGCCCAACGTGGCCCTATGTGCCATCTAGCTGGGATAACGTTCGCCAGACGTCGCCTCATGCGGCTTGATGACTGTGCACGTTGGCTCCCACTTTGGCTCCCTTGGGAACGCTGCCCCGAGGGGTCTCGTTACGCTTGCGCGGTGCTCAGCACCCCAGGTGCCCGCATACCAGTGGTATGGTAATTGGTATGGCAACGCGGAAGATCACCATCACTCTCGACGAGACTCAGCTCGACCAGATCCGATCGCTGGTGGAAGCCGGGACCGCGCCGAGCGTGTCCGGTTTCGTGCAGCATGCTGTCTCCGTCGCCCTGGACGACGTCGCTGGGTGGGGCGCGATGCTCGCTGAGGCACTGCGCCAAACCGGCGGCGCACTTTCCAACGATGAGCGTGCCTGGGCCGATGACGTGCTTGGTACCGGCGCCCGGCCAGCGGCCTGATGCCCGGAGTAACTTTCGATGCCGGGGGCCTGATAGCCCTGGACCGCGATGATCGCCGCGTCGTGGTGCTCCTGGCCCGCGCTCGAGAGACAGGAGCGCATGTCACTGTGCCGGCCTCGGCACTCGCCCAGGCAATCCGGCGACCCGAACGCCAGGTACGCCTATCTCGGCTGATACGCCAGCCGACCACCGACGTAGTAAGCCTTGACCGTGTCGACGCGACCAACGTTGGCAGGCTGTTAGCCGCCAGCGGGACCTCCGACATTACCGACGCCCATGTGGTGGTCTGCGCCCGACGCGCCAACCAACCCGTCATCACCTCCGATCCGGGTGACCTGCGCCAGCTGGACAACGCCCTCAGGCTGATCACGCTCTAAAGAACAGCAGCGCCGCAAGGTGGCAACTGCCGCCCGGCCAGGCCCATCACGTCCGAAGCGGCCACAGGGCTGCCTGTTTGCTCGGAGCGTTGGCTCCCACGTTCCCGTGGTTACGCATCCCAAGTCGTCGCCGTCGGCATCGGTCACTGCACCAATCAACTACGTCATCCAGCCACACCGGCAGCACGCAGCGTGGCATTTGGGGAGCCAAACTTCCCGCCGCCACCGAGGCGGTCGGCCAGTTCCTGCGAGACAACCACCCGCTAGTGGATCACCAGCGAGTTACGCGCGGCCCAGTAGGCGGCATGCTTCGAGCCACCGCGCCCGGAAGGTGGCACAGCGGGCGCAAGGCCCACGACTCAGCGAAGCCTGAATTACGGCACTTGGCCTCTCCGCTGGTGGTTCAATCAGGCCATATTTCCTGGTGGTCCGGAGCGGGGTGGCGGCGCGGCCGTCTGGCGGGGGTGATCAGTGATCGTGACGCAGGGGCAGCCTGCGACCTGCCGGGCCTGCGGCGCGGAGGTTGCTGAGGTCGCGGTGTTCTGCAGTAGCTGCGGCGCGCGGCTGGATGATGCCCGGGCGACTCCGGAACGGCGGGTTGTGACGGCGCTGTTCTGTGATCTGGTCGGATCCACCGAACTCGCCGAGCGGACTGATCCGGAAGAGCTCGATCGGCTGTTGCACCGCTACTTCTGGCTAGCCCGAGAGGCGATCGAGCGCTACGGCGGGACCATTGAGAAATTCATCGGCGACGCGGTTGCGGCGTTGTTCGGATTCCCTCTCGCGCACGAGGACGATCCCGGGCGTGCAATCAGGGCAGCCCTCGACATCGTCGAGCTGATCCGCGCGGACGAGGTCGGCCTGCGAGTTCGAGTTGCGGTCGAAACGGGCTGGGTCTTTGTGCGGGAGGCGCCTGGGGGCGACACGTTCGTCGCGGGCGACGTGATGAATACGGCCGCGCGGCTCCAGAGCGCCGCCGAGCCGATGTCGGTTATCGTGGGCCCGCGGGCGCGGGCGTCCGCCGCTAAGGCCTTCGAGTTTGCCGAAATGCCGCCTCTGCGCCTGAAGGGGAAGCGAGCCCCCGTGCGCGCCGCGTTGGTGGTCAAGCCCGCGGCGGTTTCAGCTTCCCCCGCGCGCAACATCCGAGTTATCGGCCGCGAGACGGAGCTGCGAGAGCTACGGTCGGTCGTCGCCGACGCGACGGAGGGCACTGGAGCGATCCTGCTCGTCGAGGGCGAGCCCGGGATCGGGAAGTCACGGCTCGTGGCGGAGGTGCGGTCGACCACGGACGTCCTTTGGCTGCGCGGCCAGAGCGTCGAGACAAGAGATGCGGCCGGCTACCGGCCGTTCGCTGAGCAGCTTCGCGCGTGGACGGGTACGGAACCGAGCTGGGCCGCGCTCGTCTCGAAGTCGCTTAGCCTGGGCCTGGCAGAGCGGGACGCATCCTTTCTCGCCGTCCTGGCGGGCATCGAACCTGACCTGGAGGTTGCGCGGCGTGTAGCGCTGCTGGATGCGGAGGCTCTGCAGCCGGCGCTGTATCGCTCGGTGTGGACCTGGCTGAACGCGCTCGCTGCGACGCAGCCGGTCGTGCTTGAGTTCGAGGACTGGCACTGGGCCGACGGTGCCTCGGTACAGCTGCTGGAGCACGTCGCGGCGCTGGCCGACGCGCGACCGTTGCTGCTGCTGGTGATCTCGCGTTCGGGGTCAGAGACCGCGCGGGCCCTGAGCCGCGTTGCCGGAGGCCCGCGGCGGCTGCAGGTCGCGCAACTCCCGGCGGGGGCGGCAGGCCGACTGTTGGAGGAGCTGGTATCCGGACACGACATTGCACCGGAACGGCTTCGCTCCGCGCTTACACGTGCCGAAGGCAATCCGTACTTTCTCCACGAGCTCGCGCGGCTCATCGCGGAGGAGGCGGGCGTGGCGGATCAGCCGGATCTGCCGGACACCGTTCGCGCGGTCGTCACTTCCCGGGTCGACCGGCTGCCGGCCGGGCTGCGGTCACTGCTGCGGTCAGCGGCTGTCCTCGGCCGCACCTTCGACAGCGAACTGCTCGAGGGGCTCGACTGCGGCCCTATCTCAGAGGCGCTCGAGCAGCTGACCGCGACGCAGCTGGTCGAGTGTGCAGGGCCGGGCCGGTACCGCTTCGCGCACGCGCTCACCCGCGAGGCGGTGTACGAAGGCGTCCCGCTGGCCGAGCGGCATCGCCTCCACAAGCAGGCGGCGGCTGCGCTCGCGGACGTGCATGGGCCTGCCTTGAACCTGCCTGCGATCGCCTATCATCTCACTCAGGCCCAAGACTGGGACGCAGCGGCCTCTGCTCTCGTGGTGGCCGGCGAGCAGGCGGCGCGCATCGCCTCCGATGACGAGGCGCTGCAAATGTACCGGGCCGCGATCGCAGCACATGAGCGGCTCGCCGAGGATCGCTGGACCCCGCTCGATCGCTCGCGGATCGATCGTCAGGTCGCCGAGGCGCTGGAGCGGCTGGGCCGCCATGAGGAGGCGTCCAGGCAGATCGCCGACGCGCTGGCGCGCCTTGGCGTCCGGCTTCCCCGGGACAGCGCAGCCGTCAAGCGGGCAATCCTGCGGGAGCTCCTGCCGCGGATGCTCCGCCCGCCAGTTCTCCCCGCACTTGGCGCTCCCCTGGAAGCGTCGGAGCTCGAGATCGATCGTGAGCTGCACATCCAGGGGTGGATCGCGTACTTCCAGGACTTCGACATGGTCGCGCTCGACGCGCTCCTGCTCGCGCACCGGGCGGCGCGCGCAAACGACCTTGAGGGAATCGCGGTGGGATCCTTCTCCGTCGCGCTGCTCTTCGCGGTGCTCGGCCGCGAGCAGCTGGCGATGCGCTACGTCAGCCGCGCGCTGCAGGCCGCTGAGAGACATGGCGATCCCCTGACGCTCGCGCAGGCCAGGCAAGCGGGAGCCGTCGTCGCGTTGGCCCAGGGCGGCTGGGACGACGTGCGCATGCTCGCCGAGCCATCCATGCAGGTCAGCGCAGATGCGGGTGACATCCGCGTCTGGGCCACAAGCGCGGCCCTCCTCATGACAGCGGCCGCGCACCACGGCGATCTCGCCCGCGCGCGCGACCTAGCAGCCGAGGTCGAGCGCATGGGTACGGAGTCGGGCAACCTCCAGATCCACGGCTGGGGGCTCGGGTTCTTGAGCCTGGTGAACCACCTCGAGGGAGACGCCGAGGCGGCCGCCCGCCTAGCGGAAGCCTCGGTTGCCGAGCTCCAGCGCGTGCCCGACCACCTCAACGCCGCGGTCTACCTGGGCGCCCTGGCCCGCGCGCAGCTCCGCACGGGCCACCTAGACGCCGGCGCGTCGACCATCGCGCAGCTCAGCGCCGAAGTGGAAAGACGCGGCTTTCGCGGCCTCTACACCGCATATCAACTTGAGGCTGCAGCCGAATACGCGCTGCTCAACCTCGCCGCCGACACGAGCGCCGCGACCAGGAAAGCGGCGAGGCGAGCGATCCGCGGCTCGCTTGGCCGCAGGCATGTGGCGCGCTGGCACACGGTCCACGCCCACGTGCTCGAAGGAGGCATGCACTGGGTGCTTGGCCAGGAACGCCTCGCTGTGCGCGGCTTCGCGCGCGCGCAGACGCTCGCGAACAAATATCAGTGGTACGGAGCGCTCTATGAGGCAGCCAACTGGGTCGCGCACTGCTGCGGGGCTGCAGGCATCGACCCGCCGACACTCCCGACACCCGCCGAAGCTGCCGCGCTTGACGTGGCCTCCGCAACCCGCACCTGACCACCGCGAATTGTTGCCACTGGTCAGCCTTCGCCCGGCAGTGCCACGTAGCACGTTCGACGCCGCACCTATGGCAGGGGAGCTGGGCGCTCCGCTGCTCCGGTGATCAGGGTGAGCAGGCCGCCGCGCACGGCACGGGCAGGAGGCCAGCTCGGGCAGTCGAGCCGACAGCAGGCGGCGGAGCCAGAGAACTCATTCCAAATGGCAGACACCACAAAGCGAAAATGAATCCGAGAAGCAGCGCAAATGTCTGCCCGGAGGACGTGGGAGCCAATCAACCACAGCCATCCAGCCACACCAGGCAACGCACAGCGACAGCCAGCGACAAATCGCGTTTGCGCAAGGTAATCGCTAACATATTCGAAAAAATCCAACGACCAGTCGGGATGGCGGGATTCGAACCCGCGACCTCCTGCTCCCAAAGCAGGCGCGCTAACCAAGCTGCGCTACATCCCGTTGCTCTACTCGTGTTCGGTCGACGAGCACGCCGATCGTGGCAGCTCCAAGCCGCCAGAGGCCATGGCTCATGTGCTGACGCAGGATTTCGCTCTGTCGAACACCTAACGATACAAGCTCCCGTGAAGGGCGCGAAGATCGCAAGCGGGAGCCGACCCTTCCCATCTGCTGGCGGGGAGACACGAGCTTCTCTGGCTGGTCGGCGGCCCACCGGTCTCGACGGCCTACGCCACGTGTCGGCCAACGTACTGCCAGCCGCGCTGTACGCTACCCGTGGCATGTGAGTAGCCACGCGGGCGTAGCTCAATGGCAGAGCCCCAGCCTTCCAAGCTGGTCATGAGGGTTCGATTCCCTTCGCCCGCTCTCGCGAGAATCCCCAGGTCAGTGGCTTGACCGGACGGCCGATCGCCGGGCCCGGCAAGCCGTAGCTCCGGTTCGTGCCACATACGTGCCACACGGTGAGTCGATCATGGGTCAGTTAGCGACTTCAGGCGCCTCGTCGGAGTGCGCCGTCCCGACCTCGCGAACGAGGTCTCCGAGCGCCAGGGCGATCGCCTTATCCCGGTCTCTGGTGGCGTGCTGATAGATCAATGCAGCACGCGTGCTCGAATGGCCGAGCCGCGCCATCAACTCCCTAAGGCTCGCGCCGGTGGTGATCCGATCATGTGCCTGCCGGTTCCAGGTCGCCACGGATCAGGTCGCCGATTGGCGGGATCCTTGATTCCCGATCGGACGCCTTGGTCTGACATTGGCTCGTCATCGAAGCGCGGGATGACATGCAGGTGAGGGTGCAGCCCGTTATCGTTCCAACCGAGCGTGTAGCTGTCCGGAGCGAGCCGCTTGTGCAGCAATGCTCGAGCCAGAAGCAGAAGTTCCTGAGTTTCTGCCCACTCCTCAGCGGTCAGGTCGAATAGAGAAGACCGGTGCACGATGGGCACGATTGCCCCGGAGCCGGGCAGGACGCCTTCCGCCAGTCCGGCCTGGGCCCGGATGGCCGGGTCCCGGCTCGAGACGAATATGCAGTGGGGGGTCTCGAAGAAGATCTCAGCTGCCCTCATCCAGCTTTGATCACAGAACACGCAGCCCTCGAACATCGGGTGCCTCCCACAGGGTCGCCTGGCACGCTCCCAAGCTACGGCGCCAGCACCACGTTCCGCGATAGTTGGCTGCTCGCGGTCCTGTCCGGATTCCGTCGTGCTCGGCGCTCGCTACCGGCAACTCGGAGACTCTAACCGCTGCGGGAGACCTGCATTCCGGCATGCCGGACTGCTGGCGAACGATCCTTGCGCGCACGGGCTCAGAGAATTAAGCCGAGGTCCGGGCTGCCGTTCCACCATCTGGCCACGCCGAACTGGCAACGCGAATCGTCCCCCGCACTGCGGCTGCGAAACGCAACCACGGCGAAACGCAGAAGCCGCACCGACAAGCTTCGGTGGTCCCGGTACTGGTCGGGGACGGATGCGACGGCGGGTGCACGACTCACTGTAGAACGCTCCCCGAACTCTGCCGCCGTGCCACATACGTGCCAC
>JASHTT010000203.1 GCA_030040415.1 Streptosporangiaceae bacterium
GCCGCCTCGATGAGGCGGGCCTTCCGTGATGCGGCCTCGGTCAGCACCCACGCCTCGCCGCCCGGTTCGTACTGATACCAGATCGGTAAGGTCAGCGGGCCACGGTCCGGCCCGGCGAACACCGACAAAGCCGCGATGTGCGGCTCGGCAAAGAACAACTCACGGTCGCGCTCAGACAAGCTGGTCATGGCCAGAGCTTAGGCACGGGCACCGACATTTCTCTGCCGAGGGCGATGGCGAAGGGGAAGACGACCCGTGGTAGCTCTGGGCTGGTGCGAGTAGCTGTCTTCGGCGACATCCACGGCAACGTCATTGCGCTCGACGCCGTCATCCGGGCCGCGGCCGACGAGGGCATCGAGGAGTACTGGTGCCTTGGTGATCTGGTAGCACACGGGCCGCGTCCGGTTGAGGTGGTCGCGCGGCTCCGTGACCTCGCCGGCCTGACGTGCGTTCGCGGCAACACGGACAGGTACGTGCTGACTGGCGATCTCCGCGGCATCATCCCGCCGATCGACCTTCCGCGCACCCAGCAGCAGTGGCGAGACTTCGCCGACGCGCGCGAGTCGTTCGCCTGGACGCGGGGTTGCCTCGTCGCGGCCCGGCACATCGAGTGGCTCGCGGGGTTGCCGTTGGAGCAGCAGATCGACCTTCCCGACGGCAGCCGCGCCCTGCTCGTGCACTCCTCGCCGGGGCGCGACGACGGACCAGGCTTGAGCCCCGAGCTCAGCGACTCCGCGCTTGCCGATGCCGGGTTCAGGGCGAGCCGGGCTGACCTTGTCCTCGTGGGTCACACGCACGTGCGGTCCGACAGGGACATTGCGGGATGTCACGCGGTAAACCCGGGCCCCGTTAGCCTGCCACGCGAGGCAGATGATCAGGCCCGCTGGGCGGTACTTGACGCGACAACCGCCGGATACAGCATTGAGTACCGGGCAGTCCGGTACGACCTGGCCCGCGTGGTGGACGATCTCAGTCGCCAATGGCACCCGGCGAGCGGCTGGCTGGCCAGGAAGATGACCGGCCGCCGCTGAGTCGCCAGTGAGCGCGGCGCGGCCGACAGTGGCGGTCCGCCCAGTACGCGCGTTCCCGGTCTATAAAGTCGGTGGCGCAGGCAGAGGCGTTGTGGTCAGATGGCCGGACCCCTGGAGCGGAAACGGAAGGAATGGCGATGACGACGGCTGCGACCGCGCTGCCGCTGCTGGGACTCCGGATCACGGCGGGCCCCGTCGAGCTTCGGGCTGTCACCGACGACCTGATCGTGCCGCTCGCCGAACTGGCCAGCGCGGGTATCCACGACGAGGACTTCATGCCGTTTGACTCTCCCTGGTCGCTCACGCGCGCGGAGGAGATGCCGCGGTCGATGGGACAATTCCATTGGGGTCAGCGGGCGAATTTCTCCGCGGCACGATGGAGCGCCGGCCTGGCGGTCTTCTACGACGGTGAACTGGTCGGGTCGCAGGGCATTAGCGCACACGACTATCTGGTCACGCGCACCGGTGAGACCGGCTCCTGGCTGAGCCGCCGGCACCAGGGCAAGGGCATCGGCACCGCGATGCGGCAGGTGATCTGCGCCTTCGCCTTCGACTGCCTGGACGCGGAGCAGGTCACGTCCGCTGCCTACACCGATAACCCCGCGTCGCTCGCGGTGAGCAGGAAGTGCGGCTACACCGAGAACGGGCGGGACGTGCGGGTCCGGATGGGCAAGCCGGCGATACTCCAGCGTGTCGTGCTGCAGCGGGCCAACCTGGTCCGCTACGAGCACGAGCTGGCCGTGGCGGGGCTTGCGGAGTTCCGGCGCTCGATCGGCCTCGACCAGCCCGACGGCGAACCACACTGATACGGGAGTCACCCGTGGTCTGCGGCTGTCCTACTAGCGTGCGGCGCTCAGTGCTGGACCAGGCCGCCGACCGGAACGGGAGCGACGTGCCCAGTCGGCGGCGTGGTCTGTGCAAGGGCGAGTCCTATATCGACCAGCGATGACCGGCGCAGTTGCGCGACGTCGGGGATTGGTGTCCAGACCGACTCCGCGGTTTCGCCGTTCGGTTCGGGCCGCAATTGGCCGCCAGTGATCCGGACCTGGTAGAAGATCCCGACATTCTGGTGCGGCGCCGGCCCCGGCACGCGGCGCTCGGCGGCGGGGATGACCCTGGAGTCCACGCCCAGGAGGCGTTCGACGACCGCGTCGCAGCCAGTCTCCTCGGCAACCTCCCGGATCACCGCATCGAACGGATCCTCTCCGTGCTCGACCCGGCCGCCCGGAAGCGTCCAGTTGCTGTCGCCCTCCGGTGATACGTACCGGGCGAGCAGCACCAGCCCGTGCTCGATGCACACGGCGTACGCCGCCAACCGGAAACTCATCTCCGCACCGTATCCCGGCACCAGATCGGGCGAGCGTTCATGATTTATCGTCGTTGGTGCCGTCTAGCAGATGTTCAACCCAGACGTTCGGCTCCACGTACACGGCGTGATCGTGTTCAACATCGCAGTGCACGGAGACCAGCGCCTCCGGCACGATCACATCGCCGGTGCGGTCAAAGGGCAGTCCGGTCCATTCCCGCCACTGTGCGAGCGAGCCGGCCATGATCACGTCGACGCCGTTGACGCGAAAGAAGCTGTTGCTCTCGAACAGCCACGGTGCGTCGATGTCTGCCCCTTCCACCTGGACTCCGCGCATCACGACTCCGGACAGGTCAGCTCCGACGAACCGGGC
>JASHTT010000204.1 GCA_030040415.1 Streptosporangiaceae bacterium
CGCCCGGCGGATCATCGAGGGCTGAGCACGCAGAACTCGTTCCCTTCAGGATCCGCTAGTACCGCCCACGTGACCTGGCCCTGGCCAATGTCGGCCAGGGTCGCACCCGCGTGCAGCAAGGCGTTCACAGCGGCCGGGCGGTCTTCGCCGGTCAGCGGCGCGACATCCAGGTGCAGACGGTTCTTCACGGTTCGCGGGTCACCGCTGGGCAACAGCTCCAGATACGGACCCGAGCCCGAAGGCGAGCGCAGCGCGACGAGGTCGGCGCGGTTCCCGGCCCGGACAAAGCCCCCGGCGAGTTGCCAGAAGCCGGCCAGCGACGCCGGGTCGAAGCTGTCGACGACGATCGCGGCCACCGGCCCGGTGTCGGCGTAGACGGGGCGCGGCTCGAGCACGCAGAACTCGTTCCCCTCCGGGTCAGCGAGCACCGCCCACGGCACGTCGCCCTGACCGATGTCGACGGGCCGGGCGCCGAGCTCCAGCAGCCGTGCGACGAGGGCCCGCTGACCGGCGTCCGACTGCGTGGCCAGGTCCAGGTGCACCCGGTTCTTGACGACCTTCGGGTCGGCGACCGGCACGAACATGAGCGGCACCGCGGCCGGGGACGGATAGCTGAAGCCGGGTGGGGCGATCGCTGTCTCGTCGGGCTCATCGAGCGCGACCTCCCAGCCCAGCGCCGCGGACCAGAACCGCGCGAGGCCAGCGGGATCGGCGGCATCGACGACCAGGTGGACAAGGCGAGTGGGCATGGCCGCCACCCTGCCACCCGCTCCTGCCGCTGGCAACCGCCCGAATGTAGTGTCGCGGCCATGGAGATACGCGAAGTAGCGGTCGTCGGCATGGGCACGATGGGGGCTGGCATCGCCGAGGTCTTCGCGCGGGCCGGAATTTCCGTGGTCGCGATCGACGTCGACGCACAGGCGCTGAGCCGCGGCATGGCCGCCCTGGACGCGTCGCTGGCGAGGGCGGTGAGCCGCGGCAAGCTGACCAGCAGCGAGCAGGCTCAGCTGCTCGGCAGGGTCCGGGCGGCGGCCGGGTTCGGCGACGCCGCAGGGGCTGACCTGGCGATCGAGGTCGTGCCGGAGCGGCTGGAGGTCAAGCGGCAGATCTTCGCCGAGCTCGACCGGGTCTGCAGGCCGGACGCCATTCTCGCCAGCAACACCTCGTCACTTTCGGTGACCTCCATCGCAGCCGGGACCAAGAACCCTGGCCGGGTCATCGGGCTGCACTTCTTCAACCCTGCGCCGGTCATGCGGCTGGTCGAGGTGGTCTCAACCGTGCTCACGGCGGACGGGCTGCCGGGTGAGATCGCATCGCTCGCACGACGGCTATCGAAGACGCCGGTGCAGGTCAGTGACCGTGCCGGGTTCGTCGCTAACGCGCTGCTGCTGCCCTACCTGAACCACGCGGCCAGCCTGTTCGAGCGCGGCTACGCGACAGCCGAGGACATCGACGTCGCGGCCACCGCCGGCCTCGGGCTGCCGATGGGTCCGCTGGCGCTGCTCGATCTGATAGGGCTCGACACCTCACTGTCCGTACTGGACGTCCTGCACACCGAGTTCGGCGGCTCCCGGTACATGCCGACTCCGCTGCTGCGCAGGCTGACCGAGGCCGGCCGGACCGGCCGCAAGGCGGGCCGCGGGTTCTATACGTATCCCGCCGCGCCGCAGACGTCCGATAACGGGAACGAGCCTGCCGCAGTCCCGGCTACCGTCACGCTGGTCGGGCTCGGCGACGCAGCCGAGACCGAGCTAGCCAGCATGATCGCGGCAGCCGGCCTCAATGTCACGAGAAACACCGGTCATCCCACGGACCTCGTGGTGATAGCCGCGGCACCGGAGCGGCCGGTGCTGCCGGAGGCACTGGCGGCCGGTCGGCCCGGGCAAGCTGTCGGGCTGCACCTCGCAGGTTCGGGCCTCGCGGAGGTGGTACGGACGGCGCTGAGCACCGAAGCGGCCGTGGCCGCCGCTGACGCGCTGGCCAGCCGGCTCGGCTTGCAGGCGGTGCACTCACCGGACCGGCCCGGCTTCCTGGTCGGCGCGCTGCTCTACCCGCACCTGGCCGACGCGGTCCGGATGGTGCAGGACTGCTACGCGAGCGCGGCCGATGTCGATACGGCGATGAGGCTCGGCTGCGGCTACCCGCAGGGTCCGTTCCACCTGCTCGACAAGGCCGGGCTGCGGCAGGCACTGGACGTGCTGCGGGCCATGTACGCAGAGTACGGTGATCCGGCGTTCGCCCCGCCGCCGCTGCTCGCCGAGCACGCCGTTGCCTCGCTCGGCTTCACCAGCGCTCCCTGACGGCGCACCGGGTGAGTCCCAAGAAGGCGCGGCGACGGCCGCAGGAGACGCCGACGAAGCTGACCAGGGTAGGGCCGCCCCGGACCGAGGAATGGCCGGACGGTGAGTGGATCGTCCGGCACGTTCCCGGCGCCGCGGCGACCAAGACGTACCGGTGTCCCGGTTGCGACCAGGAGATCGCGCCCGGCACCTCGCACGTGGTGGTGTGGCCCGGATACGCGCCTGGGGCGGAGGAACGCAGGCACTGGCACTCGGGCTGCTGGCAGCGGCGGCCCCGGCGCCCCGCGGGCGGTCCAGGACGTCGTCCCCCCGGCGCAACCTCATGACAGAGATAACTGCCAGCACCGTCTTGCCGGCCCGGCGCGAGGACTTCACCCTGCTCACCGCCGACGGCCTGAGGCTGGTCGGCGAGCTGGCGCTGCCCGAGACGAACGCGGTGGCGGCCACCCTGATCACCTTGCACCCGCTGCCGACGCACGGCGGCATGATGGACAGCCATGTGCTGCGTAAAGCGGCTTACCGGCTGCCCGCGCTCGCGGACCTGGCAGTGCTGCGATTCAACACCAGGGGTACGTCGTCGCAGCGTGGCACCAGCGAGGGAGAATTCGGCGCGGGCGAGACCGAGCGAGCCGACGTGCTCGCCGCGATCGGCTTCTGCACCGACCTCGGCCTGCCGCGGCGCTGGCTGCTCGGCTGGTCGTTCGGCACCGAGCTGGCGCTCAAATGGGGGAACGACCCGCGAGTCGAGGGCGCGATCCTGTTGTCGCCGCCATTGCGCCGGGCATCGGACGCCGATCTGGACGCCTGGGCGCGGTCCGGCAAGCCGCTGGTCGCGCTCGTCCCGGAGTTCGACGATTACCTGCGGCCGGACGAGGCGCGGGTCCGGTTCGCCCGCGTGCCGCAGGCCGAGGTGGTCGGCGTGCCCGGCGCCAAGCACCTGTGGGTCGGCGAGCGTTACGTCCGCATCGTGCTCGAAGAGATCGTGCGCCGGGTCAACCCGAGCGCCTTGCCGCTGCCGGTACTAGCACCCGGGAGCAACCCCGGAACCCCCGCCAAGTGAAAGGACACACACCGTGAGCCTGTTCGACCTGACCGGCAAGAACGCGTTCGTGACGGGCGCGTCACGTGGCATCGGCAGGGCTGTTGCGATCGCCCTGGCGCAGGCCGGCGCGAACGTCGCGCTCGTCGCGCGGGGCGCCGACGGGCTGGCCGAGACCGCGGAGGGCATTACCGCCGTCGGCCGGGACGCCTACGTCATCCCTGCGGATGTGACCAGCTACGACGCCGTCGCGGACGCGGCGGCTGCGGCGATCGACAAGCTCGGCTACGTCGACATAGTGGTGAACAACGCCGGCGGGTCCAATTTCATGGTGCCATTTCGTGACCTGCGGCTGTCTGGCTGGGACAAGCTGATCCAGCTGAACCTGAGCTCGGCCGTGTACGTGTGCCACGCTTTTGCCGGCCACCTGCTTGACCGCGGTCAGGGAAGCGTGATCAACGTCGCCTCGGTCGCCGGGGTCGCCGCGTCGCCATTGCTCACGCCCTACGGAGCGGCGAAGGCCGGGCTTATCTCGTTGACTAAGTCGCTCGCGGTGGAATGGGCAGCTGGCGGAATCCGGGTAAACGCGCTGTGCCCGGGCTGGACCGCTACCGATCTCAATAAGAACCTCTGGCAGGACCCGATCGCGGGGCCGGCCACGGTGGCGTCGGTGCCCATGCAGCGCTGGGGAACGGCGGAGGAAATGACCGGGGCCGCCGTGTTCCTGGCGAGCGACGCCGCTTCGTACATGACCGGCCAGGTACTCGTGGTGGACGGCGGCCAGACGGCCTCGTCCTGACCTAACAGCGAGCGGCCCCCGGCGTGAGCCGGGGGCCGCTCGCTGTCAGTTGGGAGGCACTGCCGTTCCGGTTCCTACTCGGTCCACCACTCGTCTTCGCCCTCGCCCTGCTTGCCGTTGGTCGGCGCCTTGGCCTGGCCGGTCGGCTGCGGGGCGGAATGACGCGCTTGCGGTGCAGGTGCCGGAGCCGGGGCACCGTTCCCGCTGGTGACGGCCTTGGTCGCGGCGGTGGCCACGGCAGGCTGGGCCGGTGCCGGCTTCAGCGCGTCCGCGAGACCTGGCATCTGCGCGCCGAGCAGCTGGCTGATCTGCGCGAGGTGCGCGCCGACGCTCTCCTTCTGCTTGTTCAGCTCGTCCACCTGGCGCTGTGCCGCGGTCCTGACCCGCTCGGCCTCGGCCTTGGTGTCCGCCAGCAACTGCTCGGCCTGGCCCTTCGCCTGGGCGACGATGCTGTCGGCGTTCTTCTTGGCGTTGCTGACCAGTTGCTGCGCGTGCTGGTCAGCCTCGCGCCTGGTCTGCTCGGCCTGCGAGCTGGCCTTGCTGGCGCGCTCCTCGGCTATAGCGGCGCGCTGCTCGGCCTCCGACACCATCTTCTGGGTGGCGGCCTGTGCCTTCGCCAGCCGTTCGGTTTCCTGCCGCTCGGCCTCCTCGCGCCGGGCCGCAAGCTGCATCTCGAACTCGGCCTCTGCCTGGGCGCGCTGCGCCTCGCTGTCCTCGAACGCCCGCTGCGCCTGGCTGCGCATCTCGTCGGCCTGGCGCTTGGCGGTGGTAAGGATCTCGTCCCGGTCGCGCTTGGACGTGGCGCGCATCTGCGCGACCTCGCGCTCGGCCGTGGTGCGCATCTTCGCGACATCGCGCTCGTTGGCCGCCCGCTTCTCGGCGACCTCGTGGTCGGCGGTGGCGCGCAGCTTGGCGACCTCGCGATCGGTGGTGGACTTGAGCTCGTCGGCCTCGCGGCCCGCCTTGGTCCTGATCGCCTCCGCCTCGCGCTCGGCGGAGCCACGCAGGTCGTCGGTCTCGCGCTTGGCCAGCGCGCGCAGCTCGGCCGCCTCGTTCTCGGCCGACGCCCGCGCCTCGGCGGCGGCGACCTTCGCGGCCGCGCTCAGCTCGTTCGCGGCGGACCTGGCCTCCTGCACAATCTCGGTGGCCTGCTCCTCCGCCAGCCGGAGCAACTGCTCGATCCTCGAGCCGAGGCCGGAGTACGTCGGTCGTTCCTGCTCCTGGATCTGGCGGTGGGCGTCCGCGAGCTCGCGCTGCATGGCCTGGGCGGTCTCCTGGTGCTTGCGCACCTCGCCCTCTAGGCGCTTGATGTGCTCGTTGACCTGATGCGGGTCATAGCCGCGCATGACCCTGGGGAAGTCGGGGAGCGGGCCGTCCTCGAAGAAGTTGCTGAGTTGTGCATCAATATCGGGCTGCATGTCGCCTAATCCTGAGTTGACGGGAGGTACGCGCACCGAACCGACCGCTCGTCGAGTCCACTTGCCGGGCCTGGCCTACTTAGCTCGTCTGCCATCCCAGTCGGCACGCCATCAGCGTTAGTCCGGTGCTCCGCAGCGTACTCCCCTGATCGAGGGTTGGCGGTGCGTTCGAGTCTGCTAATGGCGGAGATCGTGGTGTTTATTGGTATGCGAGCTATCTGCCTGGCCAGGCGGCCGGCTGCACGAGTTCGGTCAGGACGCCGCCCACGTCCGACGGGTGCAGGAAGGCGATCGCGGCGCCCATCGACCCGTGCCGCGGCCGCTGGTCGATCAGCCGGATGCCGGACGAGCCGATGGCGGTCAGTGCCGCTGTGATGTCCGCCACGCCGTAGCCCACGTGGTGCAGTCCCTCGCCGCGCCGGTCGAGGAACCGGCCGACTGGAGTGTCTGGCGCGAGCGGCTCGAGCAACTGGACGTAGGACGTGCCAGTAGCGCCCGGGGCGACCTCGAGCATGGCCTCGCGCACGCCCTGTGCCTCGTTGACCTCGATGCTGGCGACGGTCAGGCCGAACGTGTCGGTGTAGAAGGCGATCTTCGCGTCGAGATCCTTGCAGGCGATGCCCACATGGTCGATTCGGGTCAGCACGCTCTCACTCCTGCAGGTCTGCGGGCTCCACACAGGTATCGTTTCAGCTATGCGAGAGGCTGTTATCGTCGGCGGGGCGAGGACCCCGGTCGGCCGCCTGCTCGGCTCGCTGAGCGGCTTCTCCGGAGCCCAGCTCGGCGGCCTCGCGATCAAGGCGGCGCTGGACCGTGCGGGAGTGCCCGGTGACCGTGTCGAGTACGTGATCATGGGTCAGGTGCTGCAGGCGGGGGAGGGTCAGATCCCGGCCCGGCAGGCGGCAGTGGCTGCCGGCATCCCGATGGCGGTCCCGGCGCTGACCATCAACAAGGTCTGCCTGTCTGGCCTTGACGCGATCGCTCTCGCGGCCCAGCTGATCAGGGCCGGCGAGTTCGATGTGGTGGTGGCGGGCGGCATGGAGTCGATGTCGCAGGCACCTCACCTGCTCCGCGGCTCACGGCGTGGCTTTAAGTACGGCACGGCCGAGCTGATCGACTCGATGGCCTACGACGGCCTGACCGATGCATTCGACCAGATCTCCATGGGCGAGTCCACCGAGCGGCACAACGCCGGGCTCGCCATCACCCGCAAGGAGCAGGACGAGTTCGCGGCGCGGTCGCATCAGCTGGCGGCGGCCGCCATCAAGGACGGCGTGCTGGCCGAGGAGATCTCGCCGGTGACGATCCCGCAGCGCCGTGGCGAGCCGGTCGTAGTCGACACCGACGAGGGCGTCCGGCCGGAGACAACGGCGGAGTCACTGGCCTCGCTCAAGCCGTCATTCGCCGCCGACGGAACGATCACGGCCGGGTCCGCGTCCCAGATCAGCGACGGCGCCTGCGCGGTCGTGCTGATGTCGGACACGGCAGCGGCAGCCGTCGGCGCAACTGTCCTGGCGGAGGTCGGCGCGCACGGCGTCGTGGCAGGCCCGGACAACTCGCTGCACTCCCAGCCGTCGAGGGCGATCCAGCGCGCGCTCGGCAAGGCGGGCCTGACCGTCGCGGACCTGGACCTCGTGGAAATCAACGAGGCGTTCGCGGCGGTGGCCATCCAGTCGGTCCGCGACCTGCAGATCGACCTGGACAAGGTGAACGTTAACGGCGGGGCCATCGCGATCGGCCACCCGCTCGGCGCGTCGGGAGCGAGGATCGCCCTGCACCTCGTCTGCGAGCTGCGACGGCGGGGCGGCGGGCTCGGCGTGGCGGCGCTGTGCGGCGGCGGCGGCCAGGGTGACGCCCTGCTGTTCCGCGTGCCTGCTCCGACCGGTGCCTGACGCGACCGCGCTGCTGGCCCGCGCCAGGGCGGGTGACTCACGGGCGACGGCCAGGCTCGTCTCGCTGGTGGAGGACGCGGCGCCGGAGCTTCGCCAGGTCATGCACGCGACCGCGGCGTACGGCGGGCACGCCCACGTGGTCGGGCTCACCGGCGCGCCTGGCGTCGGCAAGTCCACGCTGACAGCCGCGTTGGTTGGCAGGTACCGGGACAAGGGCCTGCGAGTCGGCGTGCTCGCGGTCGACCCGACGTCGCCGTTCAGCGGCGGCGCGCTGCTCGGCGACCGCGTCCGGATGCAGGCCCATGCCACCGATGATCAGGTCTTCATCCGTTCGATGGCCACCAGGGGTCACCTCGGCGGGCTGGCCTGGTCCACCCCGCAGGCGCTGCGGATCCTGGACGCGGTCGGCTTCGACGTAGTGCTCGTCGAGACCGTCGGGGTCGGCCAGGCGGAGGTCGAGGTTGCGGGACTCGCGGACTGCGCGATCGTGGTCGTGGCGCCCGGACTCGGCGACTCGATCCAGGCGGCCAAGGCGGGGATCCTAGAGATCGCCGACATCTTCGCGGTGAACAAGAGCGACCGTCCGGGTGCGCAGGAGGTGGTCAGAGACCTGCGCACGATGCTGGCAATGGCGGGCGACGATCGTCGCAACGCCGCGGCAGCCGAGGATCGTTCTCAGCACTGGAAGCCGAGGATCGTCAGCACGGTGGCGTCCACCGGGGACGGCATCGCCGACCTGGCTGCGGCGATCGATTCGCACGCGACCTTCCTGGACAGCTCCGGCCAGCGAGACGTCCGCCGTCGGGCGCGGGCCCGTGAGGAGATCTCGGCGATCGCGGTGGCCGAGCTGAGGCGGCGGGTCGGCGGGCTGCCCGGCGAGTCCAGGCTCGAGGAACTGGCCGCACGCGTCACGGCAGGTGAACTCGACCCGTACGCCGCCGCCGATGAGCTGATCGGCGGCTAGCCCGCGGCTAGCCCCCGACCAGCACGCCCCCCCGCAGCACCAGCACCTCGTCGCAGGCAAGCGCCAGCGCCGCAGGCTCACATCCGGTCACGAGGACGCCGCAGTCGCGGCTCAGGTCGCGGATCGCGTCCGCTAACGCGCTGGCATCACGCGCCGCGAGGCCGTCGAGCAGACCGTCGAGCAGCAGCAGTTCGGGCTGGTGCACCGCTGCCGCGGCCAGCCGGGCGCGCCTGGCCACGGCTTCCGGCGCGAATCGGAGCGGCACCTGCGCCCACGGCGTCAGGGCCAGCCGGTCCAGGATGGCCGCCGCGAGTACCTGCCGGTCGTCGCTGTCCGGCCTGGCCAGTCTCGCGGCGTGCTGGACCAGGCCGCGCACCCGCATGCCCGGCAGCGACCGTGCACCCCGTCGGGCCACGCCCACCCGGCGACGCACCGCCGCCCGGCCCCGCATCGTCGACATGTCGTGGCCGAGCACCCGCAGCTCACCGTAGGCGGGCATG
>JASHTT010000205.1 GCA_030040415.1 Streptosporangiaceae bacterium
CATGATGCGCGCGGTGGCGACCGCCGGCCAACCTAGCGTGGCAGCTCGTGCCAACTCCTCCTGCCGGGGCTCGCCCGCTTCCACCGGGCCGCACGCCCGCCATCCCCTCCGCCCCCGCCGAGCGGCTGCTATTCCCGCCGCCCGGACCGCCCCGCCCCCGCGGCGCACCTGCCGTCCCCTGTCATCCCTGCCACCCCAGCCGCGGCGCCCGCCGCTCCCTGCTGCGCAAGCCCGGGCCACGCCCGTTTAACGCGTAATGCCTGACTGATTACGATTGGTCCTAAATATGATTTACGAGGTTTAAGCTATAGATCGCATTTGTACCGAGCATGGGTGTGCGTTTACTGGTGCTATAACCCCACTAATCGCACACCCATGTTTCGATCATGACCTTCCGAACCAACCAATTGCGCCGAAAGAGTCGATTGTCCGTCAGCCAGGCTCTCGGGCCGTGTCGGGCAACTCGGGACAGGGGCCCCCGTACTACCTACGCCCGGGTCGGCGACGCAACAAGGAGCGCGTCCACGGCGATCGCCCCACCCGGACCGCAGATCAGCGGGTTCACGTCAAGCGCGGCAACCTGGTCGCCGAGATCGACCGCCAGCTCGGACAGGCCGACGACCGCCCGCGCGATGGCGGCCAGGTCCGCGGGCGGCGCGCCACGGACGCCGGCCAGCAGCTTGCCTACCCGCAGCCCTTCGAGCAGCTCAACCGCGGCAGCAGGGGTCACGGGAGGCAGCGTGACAGCGCGGTCGTTGAGGAGTTCCACCAGCACTCCCCCGGCGCCGACCACGACGAGCGGGCCTAGCTCCGGATCCCTGACGACGCCGAGCGCCAGTTCCACGCCGGCCGGAACCTGCTGGCAGACCAGCACGCGCGGCCCGAGCCGGCCGGCCAGGTCGGCGTACCCGGCCGCCAGTTCCCCGGCGTCGCGGATGTTAGCCAGCACGCCGCCGACATCCGACTTGTGCGCGATCGCGGGCTCACCGGTCTTGACCACGACCGGATAGCCGATAGTTGCGGCCGCCGCCAGCGCACCCTCCAGGTCGCCAGCCGGGATCACGCGGGCGACCTGGATACCGTAACCGGACAACAGGTCGAGCAGCGCTGGGCCGCTCACGTCGCCGCCCGCCAGCAGCCCCGCACGCGCATTCCGCCGGTCGCCATCCGGCTCGGCTATAGGGGGAACGGGCCTTCGTCGCGCGTGCTCGATCAGATGCCGCAGCGCGACCAACCCGGACCGAGTCCCCTCGAGTACCGGAATGCCGTGACGACGAAGCTGGCCGGCCCAGTCCTCGTCGACCGCGCTCGGCAGGTTGGCCAGCACGGCAAGCGGCTTGTCCGTCTGACCCGCCGCGTCCAGCACTGCCAGCCGGTAGGAGTCGTCGCCGTCCAACTCGGGCACGAGGTCGACGGCCAGCGCCACGGCGGCGACCTCCGGATCCTCAGCCAGCGCGGCCAGCGATCCGGCGAACAGCGCGCGGGAATCGGCTCCGGTGCCCCACACGTCCAGCGGGTTCGCCGGGACCAGGCCCGCGTCGAGCAACACGCCGAGCCGAGCCGTTGTCGCGGGGCCGATCTGCCCGAACTGGACGCCGAGCGCTTCGGCCAAGTCGGCCACGTGCGCCCGCTCGAGCCCCGAGTCGTGCACGGTCGCGATACCGGACCGCGGTCCGGGCACACCCCGCACACGCCGGCCAGCCGCGAACAGCTCCAGCGTGTCGGTCAGCTCAGCCAGGTCGCCGACTCGGTGCACGCCGTAGGCCCGGGCGAGCGCCTCCCAGCCACCGTCCGAGCCGGCCAGGGCGCCGGAGTGCGCGGCCACCATCTCCCGGCCGGCGACCGATCCGCCGACGGTCAGCAGCACGACGGGTATGTCGCGGTCAGCAGCCTGAGCGAGGGTCGCCCGCAGCGCTGCACCGTCCCTGATCGCCTCGAGTACCAGCGCGATCAGCTGCGTGTCCGGCAGGCCGAGAGCGTAGTCGAGGTAGGCGGGGGCAGTCGTGACCAGTTCCTGCCCGGACGACACCGCCAGGGTGAACCCCAAGCGGCGGCGGGCCCGCAGCAACGCGGAGAACACCGAGCCCGAGTGCGTCACCAGTGCAACAGGCCCGGCAGGCAACGGGTCCGCCTCCGTGTAGCCGATAGCCCGCAGGCCGCGGCTAACGTTGACGAAGCCCATGCAGCCAGCTCCGCACATCGCCATCCCGGCGGAGTTGGCGATGGCCGCGAGCCTGTTCCGCAGTTCCGGGCGGGAACCGGCGGCCCCCGGGTCCTCGTAGGCGTTCCCGAAGATCACGGCCGCCCGGCTGCCTGCCTCGGCGGCCAGTGCAAGCTGCTGCTCCAGGGCCGCATCCGGCACCGCCAGCAGCACCAGGTCGCAAGCCTCGGGCAGGTCCGCGAGCGAGGGGTAGCAGGGCGTGCCGTCGACCTCGCGGTAGCGCGGGTTGACCGCGTACACGACAGGCGCGGACGCGCTCCTGCGCACCTCCTCGAGCATGCGCCGACCGAAGCTGCCATCCCGGGGCGACGCGCCGACCAGCGCCACGGAGCGCGCCTCCAGCATCGCCCGTACGGCGTGCCGGGTGGGCGGCGTTACCCCGGACGGCGGCGGCACGTCGGCCGACGGCGGTGCCGCCGGTCCGGCGACCGGCGGTGCCGTCATGACCGCCGGAGTGCCTTGCGGACCTGTCCCGACCTCGCTGCCGACTTGCGGTCGGCGATCGCGGCCTTGGCGGCCTGCCAGCCAGGGATGCCGCAGACGCCGCCGCCGGCGTGCGTGGCGGAGCTGCCGTAGTACAGCCCGGCGACCGGCGTGCGGTAGTCGGCGAAGCCCGGCGCGGGGCGCATGTGGAACAGCTGCTCGAGCGAAAGCTCACCGTGGAAGATGTTGCCGCCAACCAGGCCGTACTCCTGCTCCATCTCGTACGGTCCGATGACGTCGCGGTGCAAGATGGCGGACTTGAAGTTCGGCGCAAGCTCGTTGTAGCAGTCGATCATGCGGTCGGCGTAGGCCTCGAGCTCCTCGGTGTGCGGTTCCTCGCTCCACTCGTGCGGCACCCACTGGGTGAACAGCGACATGATGTGCGTGCCCTCGGGGCAGAGCGTCTTGTCGAACGCAGTCGGGATCACCCCGTCGCTGAATGGCCGGACCGCGCCCTTGCCATCGCGCGCGTCCTGGAAGGCACGCTCGATGTACTCCATGGTCGGCGCCATCTCGACCGAGCCTGTGTGGTGCTCCTGCAGTGAGGTGCCCGGGTCGGCGGTGAAGTCCGGCAGCTCGCCGAGCGCGAGGTTGATCTTCACCACGCCGCTGCGGGTCTTCCAGCGCTCGATGTCGGTGACGAAGTCGCCAGGCAGGTTCTCGCGGCCGACCTGGTCCAGGAACGCGGTCCGCGGGTGCAGCGTCGACACCACCACGCTCGCGTGCAGTTCCTCGCCGCTCGCGAGCACGACGCCGGTGGCGCGGTCGCCATCGACGATGATCCGCTCGACCGGTGCGTTCAGCCGGACCGTCGCGCCGAGGCTGCGCGCGGCGGCCTCGATGGCGTTGGACACACCACCCATGCCGCCTTCCTGGAAGCCCCAGTTGCCGAGGTGGCCGTCGCCGACGTCGCCGATCGAGTGGTGTGCCATCACGTAGGCGGTGCCAGGCTCGTACGGCCCAGCCCAGGTGCCGATCACGCCGTTCACCGCCAGCGCGCCCTTGACCTGCGGGGACTCGAACCAGTCGTCGAGCAGGTCGGCGATGCTCATGGTCATCAGGCGGGTGACGTCCGCGATCGTCCTGACGTCAAGGCCGCGGTGCCGCCAGGCGAGTTTGAGCGTGCCGGCCAAGTCGCGCGGCTTGTGCGAGCCGATCGCTGGCGGGACAGTGAGCAACAGCGGGCCGAGCACTTCCGCGAGACCGGCCAGCCAGGCATCCCAGCGGGGCATGGCCTCGGCGTCCTTCTTGGACCACTTCGAGACCTCTTCGTAGTTCCGCTTGGCGTCGTCCGCGTACAGCTTGATGGACCCGCCTTCCGGGAACGCCTGGTAGTAGGGGCCCATCGGGAAGATCTTGTAGCCGTGCCGGGCGAGCTCAAGATCCGCGATTATGGTCGGCGGAAGCAAGCTCATCACGTAGGACAGCCTGGTCACCTGGAACTCGGGGGCATCCGGCCAGGGCGACTCCGTCGTCGCGGCGCCTCCGGTCTTGTGCCTGCCCTCCAGCACGACGGTCTTCGCACCGGAGCGGGCCAGGTAAGCCGCCGCAACCAGCCCGTTGTGTCCTCCGCCCACCACGATTGCGTCGTACGTTGCGGACATGAACCTGCCTTCCCGTGCTTGCGGCTAGTGCCGCCATCCGTCGCCGCTGCTCCAGCGGCGTTCTGCCGTCTGCCGCTGCTGCAGCGGCGTACTGCCATTTGCCGCTGCTGCCGTAGCGGTTCTGCCGTCTCCCGCCGCGCCAGCCGGCTTACTGCCGTCTGCCGGCGGGACTGCCATCTGCCGCCGCGCCAGCGGCGAGAAATGATTGACTGAATGTTCAGTCTAGAAACCTGCTAGCCTGTAGGCAAGTGGAAGGATGTCCGGTGGCGAAGTGGTTACCATCGGCGGCAACCGGCAGACAGGCGACGGCCGAGCGGGAAGCATGGCCGTCATGAGAGGACCCGCCCAGATGACAGTCCGCGCAGCCGAGGCGCCGGGTACGGCCGACCAGCGGCGTGCCCAGATGCTCCGCGCAGCCCTCGAGATCATTACCGAGCGCGGCTACCCGGACACCAGGATCGCCGACGTCGCCGAGCGCGCGGGCGTCAGCCCTGCTCTGGTCATCTACTACTTCAAGACCAAGGACCAGCTGCTCACCGAGGCCATCAGGCACTACGAGGACTTCTGGTACACGGTCAGCGCGCGCAGGCTGGCGGAGCTGCCTACGGCCACCGCACGGCTCGAAGAGTTGGTGGCGATGAACTGCTTGCCCGAGGAAGAGCCTGAGCCCGGCCTCTCGTGGCAGATATGGCTGGACTTCTGGGCGCAGGCGGCAAGGAACACCGAGGTCGCGGACGTCCGGCGGATGTCGGACGAACGCTGGCGGGAAATGATCAGGTCGATCGTGACGCTCGGCCAGCAGACGGGGGAGTTCGCGGCCGTAGAGGTTGAGGGCTTCGCCATCTGCCTGGCCAGCCTGCTCGACGGCCTAGCCATCCAGATAGCGCTGGAAGACTCGGTGGTTGACCCCGTCACGGCTTTTGAGGTAGGCATGCGCTTTGCCGCTGATCAGCTGGGCTTCGCCTGGGTGCCAGGACGGACGCGTACCAGCGCGGTTCAATGAGGATCTAGGAGGCCGGCATGGCTGGTGGCCGCATCGAACTCGTCGCGCTGACGAAGCGCTTCACCGAAGTGGCGGTCGACAACATCGACCTGCAGATCGCCAGCGGCGAGTTCTTCTCGCTGCTCGGCCCCTCCGGCTGCGGCAAGACGACGACCTTGCGGCTCATCGGTGGATTCGAGCAACCCACCTCCGGCCGGATCCTGCTCGACGACGTGGACGTATCGGCGATGCCGGCCCACCGGCGCAACGTGAACACGGTGTTCCAGAGCTACGCCCTGTTCCCGTTCCTGACGGTCTTCGACAACGTCGCCTTCGGCCTGCGGAACAAGGACCTCACCAAGGCCGAACTGCGCAACCGGGTGTACTCCGCGCTCGACCTGGTCAAGCTGCGCCAGTTTGACAAACGCAGGCCCGGCCAGCTGTCCGGCGGCCAGCAGCAGCGCGTCGCGCTGGCCAGGGCGCTCGTGCTGCAGCCATCGGTACTGCTGCTCGACGAGCCCCTGGGTGCCCTGGACGCAAAGCTGCGCAGGTCGCTGAAGGTCGAGCTCAAGGCGCTGCAGGAGCAGGTCGGCATCACATTCCTGTACGTGACCCACGACCAGGAAGAAGCGCTAACGATGTCGGACCGGCTCGCCGTGATGCGCGACGGCAAGATCGTCCAGATCGGCCCGCCGAGCGAGGTGTACGAGGAGCCCGCCGACACCTACGTGGCCGACTTCCTAGGCGTATCCAACCTCATGCCGGTGGATGTGGTGTCTCGCGGCCCAGGCTCGTCCTGCGAGGTCAGGCTCGGCGACAGCCTGCTGTCGGTCGATCACGGCGGCCACGACGCCCCTGATCACGCGCACGCCGTGATCAGGCCGGAGCGGGTGCGCATCGAGGAGTACGGCTCACCGGGCCCGAACCGCGTTCCCGGGATGGTCGAGCGGCTGGTCTACTTGGGCTCGGCCACGCAGGTGTTCCTCCGCCTCGCCCCCGGCGCCGATATCCAGGCCCTGCTGCAGAACGACGGCAGTACCGATCACCTGACCCAGGGCAAGCCCGTGCACGCGTTCCTCGCATCCGATGCGCTGCGGGTGCTTGCCGGCGGTGCGCCGGTCGCAGACCTCGGCGCCGCAACCCCCGACGACCAGGTGCTGCAAGCCAGCTGACAGTCGGCAGCCCGCACTCCTGTCCGGCATCGCCTTGTGACCCGTGTCGTCCGGGGTCCCGGCCGTCTTTCCACAAGCTCGATTTGCACGCCCTCGTTTTCCACAATGTCGCGAGCAGTACTAGCCACGGCTCCGTCCAGTCGGCGAGCATTGTCGCGAAGGTCGGAATATACGGGGACGGAGCTTGATGAACCGGACGAAGTCCAGAACGCGACGGCCACGGCCCGTGGCGTTCGTCTTGGCGTGTGCGGCGGCCGCGGGCTTGCCACTGCTGGCCGCCACAATGCCAGCGGCGGCCAGTCAGCCACCAGCCGCGGCAGCACGGCCGGTTGCGACACGAGAGGTTGCGACACGAGAGGTTGCGACACGCCAGCCGGTCATGCCACGACTTGCCGCGCTGCACGTTGCGGAAGTGCGCGAGCGCGCGCTGGCAGCCTCGCGGCAGAGGTCAAGCTCGATCACCGGAATCGTGCGGGGCGCGGACGGACGGCCGCTGCCCGGCTCCTGCGTGACAGCCATCGGCTCGTCGCGCAGTGTGACGACCGGCACCGGCACCGACGGCGGGTTCGACATAGCCGACCTGCCAGCTGGCAGCTACCTGCTGGAGTACCGAGACTGCGCCTCGCCTGCCAGCTACCAGACCCGCTGGTCAGGCGACACCGCTTGGCAGCGCACGGCCGCGCCCGTACGGGTGCGAGCCGGTCAGGCAAGCCACGTTCCCGTCATGACCCTGAGGCCGTACGACTCGTCGAGCCTGTTGCCGGACCCGGCGACCTGGCGCCGCATGCTGGCCAACGCTAACCGCCCGTTGACCGCGGTGGCAGCCGCCAAGACTGGCAAGATCACCGGTGTCGTCATGGGCAAGGGGAAGCCGCTGAGCGGCATCTGCGTGCTCGCCCGTCCGACCGGAGACGTAGGCTACGCGGTCACGACCGGGAAGACTGGCCGATACACCATCAGCAAGGTCGTGCCTGGGCGATACACCGTCTCGTTCGAGCTGAGCGGCTTCTGCCCGGACCGCGCCAACTGGCTCGAGCAGTTCTACCGCGACCACACCAACGCGTTCGGAACCGGCGCCAATCTCGTCACGGTGCGGGCTGGCAAGACAACGGCCGGCATCGGCGCCAGCTTGGTCCAAGGCGGCCAGATCTCCGGCGTCGTGACGAGCCAGTCAGGCAGGAGGCTGCCCGGCATCTGCGTCGAGGTCGTGACGGGCGGACCAACGAGCTTCGAGGGGTATGCCCTCAACACCAACCAGCGCGGCAGTTACGTGCTGCACGGCTTGTTCCCCGGCAGCTACTCGATGTCGTTCACCACCGGCTGCTACTCCAGCGCAAACTACGCGCCGGCCTCCGCGGGACCTATCACGATCCGGCACACCGACCATCGCACTGTCAACGTCAGGCTCTCGGTGGGCTCCATAGTCGCTGGCACGGTGAAAAGCAGCTCGGGCACGCCGCTGTCGGGCATCTGCGTGTCAGCCTCCAACGAGAGCGGCTCCGTCGCGGCGTTCGGGACCACTGCCGCTGACGGCCGGTACCGGCTGACCAGCCTCGGCACCGGCCTCTATCAGGTGTCCTTCACGCCCGGCTGCAACAACAACGGCAACTACGTCTCGGTGACGAAGTACGCTCAGCTGACCGAGGGCAAGGTAACAGGTGGCGTCGACGCCATCATGAAGCCCGGGGCCGAGATCTCCGGCAAGGTCACCAACTCGGCCGGGACCGGTCTATCCGGGATGTGCGTCGAGATCGCCGGCACCGGCTCGGCCAACACGTCAGGAGCGACCGGCACCGGCGGCTCGTACCTGATCGACCAGATGAGTGCTGGCACGTACGAGCTCGGATTCTCTACTGGCTGCGGCAACAGCGGCAACTATGCGCCGTGGTACTACGACGACCAGGATGACCCGAGCCTTGCCAACCCGATCAGCATCGCCGCTGCCAGCGTGCACACCATCGACGCGCAACTGCAGACCGGTGGCGAGATCGCCGGAACCGTGACCGACAGCAGCGGCAAGAAGCTGACTGGGGTCTGCGTCGCCGTTTCCACACCGGCCCTGGCGCAACTCGGCCTGTTCGAGCAGAGCGTCTTCAGCTACCACGGCGGATTCCATCTGGCCGGCCTGGAGCCCGGTCCGTACTACGTCGTGTTCGGCTGCGGCGACTCGGATAGCTACGCCAATCAGTGGTACCCGGACGCGGCCACGTACGCGACGGCCAGGGTCGTCTCCGTCACGGTCGGCCAGACGTCCGGAATTGCCGACGTTCTGCAGCCCGCCGGAACCATCAGCGGCGTCGTCACCGGCCCATCCGGCAAGCCGCTGCCGCACATCTGCGTTGCTGTCTACAGCGCGTCAACCAGGGTTAGCCCGGTCGTCAGCATCATTTCCTCGACCGGTACGAACTCCCGCGGCACCTACCAGCTCACCGGGCTCGCCGCCGGCAGCTACGACGTCGAGTTCTACGGATGCCTCGCGAGTTCGCCCTATGCCGCGCAGTGGTACCGGGGCCGGTCCACGGAGATATCGGCCACACCCGTGAAGGTCCGCGCCGGGGCCACCGCCGCGGACATCGACGCGCGGCTGACCATCGGAGGCTCGATCTCCGGTCGTGTTACCGGCGCCACCGGCGAGCCGCTGGACAACATCTGCACATTCGCCTACAGCCCGTACAGCGGCCTGACAGCGTCTGGCTCGACCGGCAAGACGGGCACGTACAAGATGCCCGGGCTCCCCACGGGGAGCTATACCGTCATGTTCAGCCCGTGCAACGAAGACGTAAACCTGGTGGGGGTCGTCAAGCAGGCGAAAGTCGTGGCGCCGAAGGCCACCAAGGGCGTAAACGCCAGGCTGATACCAGGCGGCTCGGTCTCCGGCACGGTCACGACCGCGGGCACGAAGGCCGTACCAGTCGCGGATGAGTGCGCCGAGGTGATTAGCGCCAACCCGGACAACGAGGGTGGCATCGGCTTGTCCGCCCTCGGCGGCAAATACCTGGCGACAGGGATCGCGCCGGGGACCTACACGGTGTACTTCGGCGACCCGCTCTGCGCCTTCGGTCCGCCGGAGCTGGTGCCGCAGTGGTACGACAGCAAGGCCTCGCAGGCCGCGGCGACGAGCATCACTGTCAGCGCCGGGCACACCACGACCGGGATCGACGCGGCTCTGGAAAACGCCGGCCAGATCACGGGCACTGTCCGGGGCCCGGACGGCGCGGCGCTGAGTGGCGTCTGCGTTACGGCGTATCCCGCGTTCGCGCCGAACGATGCGGGAGCGGTGCCGACCGTTGCGGTCACCCGGTCCTCGGGCACCTACTCGCTGATAGACCTGCAACCTGACCGGTACCGGATCGAGTTCTCCGCAGGCTGCGGCGCCACGGGCTATCGCACACAATGGTGGCGCGATGCGAGTTCCGCGAAGTCGGCGACGGTGATCCAGCTGCCGGCCGATACGACGGTTTCCGGGGTGAGCGCCAAGCTTTCCAGGGAACGGCACTAGCCCAGGCCGCGTCCAAGCGGCGGGCACGAATGCTGGAACCGGTTGTTACAGGGGAAACGGGGCGAGTCCGATGATCGCTATGCACAAGCCTGGGTTCCTGTTGCGGCGAGCCGTACTCGCGGCGTGCGCAGCGGCCATCGGGCTGCCACTGCTGGCGGTGGCGGCACCCGCCGCCGCATCCTCGCGGCAGACAGTTCCGGTATCTGAGTCAGCAGCGTTAGCAGCGTCGGCCCGACGCGGGCTGCCGGCAACGATAACCGGCATCGTGGTCGGCACCAACGGGCTTCCGGTGGCGGGCGCGTGCGTCTCGGCTGTTGGGCCGGTTGCCGCCCCGGCCAGTGCCGGCCGGGCTCTGGGAGTCGCCCCCCGGGCTAGCAGCAGCGAAACCGTGACGGCGGCGCCGGACGGCCGGTTCAACCTGACAGGCCTGACGGCGGGCAGCTATCAGCTCGCCTACCGCGATTGCGCCGCGCCGTCCCGCTACCTGACCATCTGGTCGGGCGCCGCACTCTCGCAGGAATCGGCCGCGACCGTGCGGGTGGCAGCCGGCCAGGTCAGGGACGTTCCCGCCATGATGCTGCGCCCCGCAAACCCCGCGACCATGCTGGCCACGCAAGCATCATGGCAGCGCCTGCTGGCCGCGTCCGACGCCCAGCTGCCTGCAGCCGCGGCCGCGGGCAAGGGTGCGATCACCGGCACGGTCACCGGTGCTGGCAGGCCGCTGCGTGGCATCTGCGTCCGGGTCTACTCGAACAGCACGGCCCTCGGCTACGCCGCCACCACCAGCAGGACCGGCAGCTACGCGGTGCACAACATACGCCCGGGCCGCTACGTCGTCGTCTTTGAGCCGTACGACTACGGGCCGGTCAAGACGTGCACGGACGGCGGCAACTGGCTCGAGCAGTGGTACCAAGGCAAGACCAACCCGCTTGGCTTCAACGCGGCCGTGATTAGGGTTGCCGCCGGGAAGACGGTAACTGGCATCGACGCGAAGCTCGTCAGGGGCGGTGAGATCTCCGGCCGGGTGACCACGAGGTCGGGCAAGGGATTGCGTGGCATCTGCGTCCTCGCCGGTGTCGTGATCGACCACATGGGCGGCGAGATATTCATAGCGGCGACTGGCCGCAAGGGCGTGTACCAACTGCACGGCCTGTTCCCCGGCAGCTACAGCTTCGATTTCGCCACCGGATGCAACTACAACGCGAACTATGCGCCGGCCAATCCGCCGCCGCTCCGGCTGCGGAGCACCCAGCACGCAACGCTCAACGTCAGGCTCGCCGTGGGTGGCATCGTCCAGGGCACGGTCCGGCTGGGCAGCAAATCCGGCCGCCCGCTGGCGGGCATCTGCGTCTACGACGACATCGGGACCCAGGCGAGCAGCGGAGCCGGGGGGCGGTTCCGCATTACCGGCCTGACGACCGGGCCCGCTCAGCTGTACTTCTCGGCGGGCTGCGGCAATAACGGCGACTACATGTCAGAGAGCATCAACGTGCGGGCGACCGAAGGCAAGGTGACGGGCGGTGTGGTCGCGGTGCTGCAGCCGGGCGCCCAGATATCCGGCAAGGTGACCAACTCCGCCGGCGCGGGTCTGGGCGGGATGTGCATTTACTTCACCGGGCCACTTCCCCCAGTGCTCTACTTCGCTACTGATCCCGACGGCACGT
>JASHTT010000206.1 GCA_030040415.1 Streptosporangiaceae bacterium
TTCGCAGCAGTTCCCGGCGCATCTGAGCTGCTCGCTCGCGGCGATGGGCTGCTTCCAGTACCGCCTGCCGGATCGCGGCGGACCGGGACACGCCGTCAGAAGTCAGCACCTCAAGCGCTTGCTCAGTCTCGTCGTCGGTGCGGATTGTTATGGTCTCAGCCATCCATTCACTGTAAGACGGCTTGTCTTACCGGACAAGTGACCACGCCCTGTCAGGGCATGCGCACACCGCAATCCCCATGCGTGAACGCCCATGAGAAAACGAACTCTCGGCAGTTGGCCAAGGCGGTGACGTCATGTGCGATAAACGTCGCGCCGGTGTCCGACGTCGACGACCGTCACGACACGGGAGACCTCGTCCGCTCGGTAGATCACCCGGTAGGTCCCGCGGCGAGCACTGAACCTGTCCTCCAGCGGAGGCAGTAGGCGTTTGCCGACTCGAAACGGCTGCTCCAGCAGAGGACCGGTGATGAACTCCAACGCCGCTGTAGCCACGGCTTCGGGCAATATTTCGGCAATCGCGCGCCGTACAGTCGGTGTGGTCCGCAGGCTGTAAGGCTCGGGTTTCCCACCGCTCACCCGCGGGCCAGGCGGTCTCTCAGGGCCTCGGTGAGTTCGTCGGCACTCACTTCCTCGCCGCGGGCGAGTTCTGCGTCCGATTCGGCAAGACGACGCAACGTCCCTGCATCACGCACGATCGCCAGAGTTTCCTCGAGCGCCTCCAGGTCCTCGACCGCCAGCAGCACCGCCGACGGCTTCCCGTGCACAGTGACAGTGACCCGTTCGTGGTGGTCGTGCACGCGGCCGACCAACTCGGACAGGTGACTCTTGGCTTCACCCAGCGGCATCGTCGTCATAGTCATAAGTCTGACCAAAAACGCAGTTAGCGTCAAGTCGACGCGTGCCTCCCAATGCCCAAGATCGCGGAGCAGATTTCCGCGTGGGCTAGGCCAATCTCCGAGCGCCACAGGGCAGCGTGCCGGCTAGCGGGAAGAGCTGTCCGTTGCTGTCAGATTTGCTGTCAACACGGCAATCTGGCGGTGAAAGTTCTTGAGGAGGATGGTCGTGGGGTAGTGGGCCTGGGAGGACTTGAACCTCCGGCCTCTTCCTTATCAGGGAAGCGCTCTAACCGTCTGAGCTACAGGCCCGCACGCTGGCGGGCCGACCGGATCGGCTCCGCCGGGATAGGTTACCGCAAGCCGGGGTCAGGTGCTCAGTCGGATTCCTTCAGGGTGACCTCGATGCCGCCGGTGAGGGCCGTGATCAGGTTGTAGAGCACCGAGCCGATCGTCGCCAGCGCTGTGATCAGGACCACGTTCACCGCGCCGATCAGCATGGTGTAACCCAGCACGCGGGATGCGCTGAACCACTGCGCGATACGCGATCCTGCAGGATTCGTCTTGCTCGAGGTGACCAGCCGCCAGTTGGTCTCGATCGCGTGAAAGACGCCCAGCTTGGACAGCGTGAAGTAGAGCAGGGTCACGACGACGAATAGGACGACCCAGCAGACCAGTGAGATCAGGAAGCTGAACTTCATCACCGACCATGGCTCAAAGCGCATCAGTGTCAGCTGCGCCCGTCTTGGCTGCGCGCGGGTGGCCGCCGGCTGCCTGGCGGTTTGCGATACTCCGCCGCGCGGCGGGTAGCCGACCGGAGCCGGCTGGCCGGTCCCGGGGCCGGCTTGCGGATACCGGGGCTTGGTTCGGTCGGTCAGCCTATTGCCGAGCCCGGAAAACGACGATCCAACCCGACTCGCCATACCGCGTACTCCGCCGGTTACCGCGGCGACCGCCGCGGTCGCGGATAGCTGGGCCGCCTGGTCGGCGGCCGGCGAACCAGCAGGCTCAAAGGGGGAACGTGGCGGCACGCCGGTTGCCGACGGCACGCTCGCTGCGGCCGCAGCCTCCCGGGCATTGCCGTTCGGCGACGTCTCCGGCATGGACGCTGGCGACCCGTACCCTGAACCCGGCACGCCTTCATCCGGACCGGCAGGCACCTCGGCGAGGTCTTCTGCGCGCGCCTCGGCCAGGTCGTTCCCGGCCTCGGGGCTGCTGTCTGGCTCGACCACACCGGCGAGGGCGCTCTGCCAGCTCGTCGGGGTAGTCCACTCAGGCTCGCTGGTCGCCGCGGTCTCTTGCGGCGGCGTAACGGCCTGCTCGGCTGGTTCCTCTTCTGCCGCCGTGGACACGGCCTCTTCGGGTGCCTCGTCCAGAGACGTGCCTCCTAGGCCGTCACCGGGCGCCCGCGACGGCACCTCCGTGCGGTTGTCCACCCCGTCCTCCTCCGCGTCCCTCACCGACAAGAGGCTATCTCCTCTGGTCAGCGGCGCTGTTCGGTTGGAATCAGCTACTGCGTCCGTCACCTACGTAGACGGTCCAGAACCCCTGATCGTTGACCGTTACGGCCAAATCCGGCGACCGGGACGCGCCGAAGGGCTTCGTTGTCTTCGGTTTTGCCTTCGATTCTGCGTCGCTTTCCGCACACTATACGTTTCCCCGTACAAGCAAGGCGCTGTCTAAGCTGCCGCTGGGCACTCGGCGCCTAGCGTTTTCACTGGTCATCATCGTCGCCGGACGCGACATCAGAAGGCAAGTCGCCCTCGGCGAGCTCAGTCTCCGTTTCCGCGAGCTCGGACTCCGCATCGGCGCCATTAACGGTCTCGATAGCCTCGGCGTTCCTTGCGATGGCCACCAGGCTCTGCCCGCTGGACAGGTTCACGAGCCGAACCCCCATCGTCTGCCGGCCAGAGACCTTGATCTCCGACGCCGCTGTCCTGATCACGCCGCCTGCCGACGTGATCGCGAAGACCTCGTCGTCCGGGTGGACCATCAGCGCGCCGATCAGCTCACCCCGCGCCTCGACGATCCTCGCCGTTCGCACGCCGAGGCCACCCCGGCCCTTGACCGGGTACTCGCCGATGGGCGTGCGCTTGGCATAGCCACCGCCCGTCGCGACGAGGACATCCGCGCCCTCGGTCACGACGTACATGCCCAGCAGTTCGTCGCCGTTGGTGAACCGCATGCCGATGACTCCCGACGTGGCCCGTCCCATCGGCCGCAGGGCTTCGTCGTCGGCCCGGAACCTGATGGCCTGAGCGTGCTTGCTGACCAGCAGCAGGTCCTGGTCGGCCGAAACCAGCCGGGCGGCGATGACCTCGTCGCCCTCCCGCAGGTTGATCGCGATGATGCCACCTGCCCGCGGCGAGTCGAAATCTGTCAGGCGGGACTTCTTCACCAGGCCCGTCTTCGTGGCGAGCACCAGGTACGGCGCGTCGTCATAGTCGCGCAGCGCCAGCACCTCGGCGATGTGCTCGTCGGGCTGGAATGCCAGCAGGTTCGCGACATGCTGGCCGCGTGCGTCCCGCCCGGCGTCGGGAAGCTCATAGGCCTTCGCCCGGTAGACCCGGCCCATGTTCGTGAAGAACAAGATCCAGTGGTGCGTGGACGTGACGAAGAAGTGGTCGACTATGTCGTCGGTGCGCAGTTGGGCTCCGCGCACGCCCTTGCCGCCGCGGCGCTGCGCACGGTACAGGTCGGCCTTCGTGCGCTTGGCGTAACCGCCCCTGGTGATCGTGACGACGACGTCCTCTTCGGCGATTAGGTCCTCGACAGACATGTCACCGTCGTAGGCAACGATCTCGGTACGCCGGTCGTCGCCGTACTTGTCGACGATCTCGGCCAGTTCGGTACCCACGATGCCGCGCTGGCGGACCGGTGACGCGAGGATGTCCTCATAGTCGGCGATCTGCGCCATCAGATCGTCGTATTCATCGATCGTCGCCTGACGCTCGAGCGCGGCCAGCTTCCGCAACTGCATGTCGAGGATGGCGCGGGCCTGGACATCGTCGATTTCCAGCAGGTCCATCAGGCCCTGCTGCGCGGCCGAGGCCGACTCACTCGCCCTGATGAGGGCAATGACCTCCTCGATCCGGTCAATCGCCTTGATCAGCGCGCGCAGGATGTGTGCCCGCTGTTCGGCCTGGCGGAGCAGGTACCGGGTGCGCCGGACTATTACCTCGATCTGGTGGGTCACCCAGTGCCGGACCATCTGGTCAAGCCGCAGCGTGCGGGGTACCCCGTCGACCAGGGCCAGCATGTTAGCCCCGAACGTCTCCTGGAGCTGGGTGTGCTTGTACAGGTTGTTCAGCACGACCTTGGCGACGGCGTCGCGCTTGAGCGCGATCACGAGCCGCTGGCCGGTGCGGTCGCTGCTCTCGTCCCTGACCTCGGCGATCCCGGCGACCCTGCCGTCCTTGCCGAGTTCGTCGATGCGCTTGGCCAGGACGTTCGGGTTGACCTGATAAGGCAGTTCGGTCACGACCAGGCTGGTACGGCCCTTGAGGTCCTCCTCGACCTCCACCACGGCGCGCATCGTGATCGAGCCGCGGCCGGTGCGGTACGCCTCCTGGATGCCCCGGCGGCCGACGATCTGCCCGCGGGTGGGGAAGTCGGGTCCCTTGATCCGTTCGATCAGCGCGTCTAGCAGTTCCTCATCGGTGGCCTCGAAGTTCTCCAGGTACCACTGGACGCCGCTCGCGACCTCACGCAGGTTGTGCGGCGGGATCTTGGTGGCCATGCCGACCGCGATCCCCTCAGACCCGTTGATGAGCAGGTTGGGGAAACGGCTCGGCAGGACCACAGGCTCGGAGGACCGGCCGTCGTAGTTCTCGCGGAAGTCGACGGTTTCCTCGTTGATGTCCCGCAGCA
>JASHTT010000207.1 GCA_030040415.1 Streptosporangiaceae bacterium
GCCAGCGTGCTCGTCGTCTGGACGACCCTGACCAGAACCAGCCGGCGCGCGACTTACGGCGTGCTTATCGGCAACCACTTCACGCCCATCCCAAGAGTGCCGAGCCCCGACGTTTATCCCGGCAGCGCGGTCGGGGGCATCGCCTTCTGATCGGCGCGAGGCGGGAGATCTAGGCGGAGACCGTCGATTCGGCTAGCCGCGTGCCGGGACCGCGGCTGAGGGCCGACCAGCCGGTTACGGTGGCCAATATCAGCGCCACTCCGGCCAGGCCAAAGCCCTCCCGAGCCCCGGCGCTCTCGGCAACCCAGCCGACGAACGGGCTGGTGATGGGCTGGCAGCCGGGCAGCGCCATGTTCCACACGCCCATCACCCGGCCGCGCATCGCCGGGTTCGACTCGAGCTGGACCAGCGTGTTGGCGCGCGCGATGAACCAGATCGAGAAGCAGCCGGTCGCCGCCATGCCCGCGAAACCCAGTGCCGCGTCCGGCGCGCACGCCGTCGCCAGCACCAGCAAGGACGTGACCAGCGCCAGGGCCGCGACCGACCGGCCGCGCGGCGTTCCTCGCCCGGCAGCTGCGAGCACGGCACCGGGCAGCGCCCCAGCGCCGAACGCTGCCATCAGCAGCCCGTAGCCACCGCCGCTGAGGTGAAAGGCACGAGTGGCCAGCAGCGGGAGCGGGACGTTCAGGTTGAACAGCATGCCGGACGCGGCCGCGAGGAACAGGCAGGCACGGATCGCCGGGTTCCGCCAGGCGTAGGCCAGGCTGAGCCGAAGCTGGCCGTGCCGTTTCGCGTTCCGGCCGCGCGCCGGCATCGGCCGCGAACGCGACCGGCCCGTTCCCTTATGCAGCAGAAGTACCGCCAGAGGCGGCAGGTAGGACGCCGCGTTCAGCGCGAAGCACGCGCCGACGCCGAGCGTGGCGAGCAGCGCGCCGCCGGCCGCCGGCCCGAGCACACGCGAGGTGTTGAGCACTACCTCGTTCAGGCTGACGGCGCTGGCCAGCCGCTGCCTGCCGACGAGGTCGAACGCGAAGACCTGCCGCGCCGCGCTGTCCGGGGCGTTCACCGCGCCCGTCGCGGCCGCGATCAGGAAGAGCATCCACAATCGCACCGCGCCCGCGGCGGTCAGCGCCGCCAGCAGGCAAGCGAAGGCGAGGAAGAGCGACTGGGTCACGATGAGCAGCCGGCGCCGGTCCACCCGGTCGACAAGGGCACCTGCCCACGGCCCGGCGAGCAGCAGCGGGGCGAAGAAGCACGCCGTCATGAGGCCGAGATCGACGCCGCTGCCGGTCAGCTTCAGGACGAGCCAGGACTGGCCGACGCTCTGCGTCATGGTGCCCGACGCGGAGAGCGCCTGGCTGACGAACCATTGCCGGAACACGGGCTCGGACAGCGAGCCGAAGGCCTGGCGAAGGCTCGGCCTCGCGGCAGCGCCGGAGCCGTCCGCGCTTTCCGGCTCAGCGCTCACCGCCATGCTGTCGTCATAGCCCGGCTCGCTTGGTGCTGCTCCCGCTCCCGCTTCCGCTGCGCCGCCCAGCCTGCTGCGGCGGGTTCGTACGTCGCGCCCTGGGCCGCGACGACGCGCCGACGATCCGGCGGGCCGCCTCCTCCGCTGCCGCTGCGTCGCCCGATGCGACCGCCTCGACAAGCCCCGCGTGGGACTCGTCTTGGCCAGCGGCCGCGGCCGGGTCGTCAAGCGACCTCCTGATCGACTCGGCGACTGCGGCGCCGAGGTGGTCGTAGAGATCGGTGAGCAGGCTGTTGTGCGCGGACCGCACCACGGCCCGGTGCAGCTCGAGATCGGCGCGCAAGTAGCTCTCCGGGTCCTGCGCCTGGCTGATGGCCATCTTGTCCGCGAGCAGCCGGCGGAGCAGCCTGACGTCTGCCGCGTCCCGCCGCTGCGCGGCCAGCCGGGCTGCCGTCTGCTCGAGCATCGCCCGGACCTCGACCGCCTCGGCCAGGTCTCCCCGCCTGGCCCGGCGCGCTAGCGAGACCTCAAGCTCGCTGGAGGCCGCCACGTACGTACCGTCACCGGGGCGAGACCGCAGCAAGCCGGTGTGCGCGAGCGCTCGCAGCGCCTCGCGTACCGTGTTGCGGCTCACCCCGAGGCGCCCGGCCAGCTCACTCTCGGCCGGGATCCGGGTGCCCGTGGCCCACTCGCCCGACCAGATCATCTCGACGATCTGGTCGGCAACCTGAGCCGACAAGTTCGAGCGCACTGGCGCTGACAGCTGGGCCACGAATTCAACATAGCCAAATGTAGGACAACTGGCCAGCTTTATGACTTGCCGCTCAGGCGGTGAGACCGTGGCGGGACACCGCGTCACCGGCGCCGGGCTGATCTCGCTCGGCGATGAGGACTACCGGGCTTCCAGCACTGCCAGATCGCGGACGGCGAACCGGTAGTGCTCGATCTCCTCGTCCATGACGACACCGACGCAGTCGGCCACTGGCCGCTCCTCGTCGGGATACCCGGGAGCGGGCGAGCGCTGGCATAGCCGGCCCAGGCCGTTG
>JASHTT010000208.1 GCA_030040415.1 Streptosporangiaceae bacterium
GGTTCAGCACGACGCCAAGGGTGCCCTCTTCCTTGTCGTCCTCGACTATCAGCACGACCGTCCGGCGGAAGTTGGGATCACCAAGGAGCGGAGTCGCGGCCAGCAGACGCCCGCTCAGGGAGTCGTCCTCCATGGCTTCCATCATGCGCTGGGAAGCTGAAAGCTCGCACAGCGGTGTCGGCACGGTTGCTGAAAAAGAGTGCGCAATCTCACCGAGCCGGGCACCCACTGAGGCACGCCGCCACGTACCCTGCAAGGGTGTCCACTGGAGTCAGCGACGGCGCCCAAACCGTATCCTCGGCCGCCGCCGCGAAGGCCGATGCCGGCATCGACGCTGCCCGGCTGCGGGTCGCGGTGCTGCGGTTGTCCCGCCGGCTACGCAAGCACGACCTGGCCGGGCTCACCCCGAGCCAGCTATCGACTCTCTCCTCCGTCGGCAAGTACGGGCCGGTGCGGCTCGGCGACCTTGCCGCGGCGGAGCGAATCGCCCCGTCCACCCTGACCAGGCTGGTGAATGTGCTGGAAGGGCTTGGTTATCTGAGCCGCGAGCCTGCGCCGGACGACGCGCGAGCCTACTTGGTCAGCGTGACGGAACGGGGCGACGAGGCGCTGGAGCGCATCCGCGCGGAAGCGACGAGCATGCTCACCGACATCCTGCTGACGCTGCCCGACGATCAGCGGGCAGCGCTGGCCGAAGCGCTGCCCGCGCTCGAGCAACTGGCCGGCTCCGGCTGACAGCCAGCCCCTTAGGCCGGGCTAGAACAGCAAGCTCGACAGCCTGGTCCGCGCCTTGCGCACCCTCGGGTCGTTTGGCGGGAAGATGTCGAACAGGCTGACCAGGTGCTTACGTGCCTTCTCCCGTTCCTCGCCAGAGGTCCGCCGGATCGTCGCGAGCAGCCGGTCAAAGCCCGCCTCGATCTGGCCGGTGGACAGCTCTATGTCGGCCACCCTGGCCTGTGCGTCCGCATCGTCTGGCCGGGCAGCGGCATCTCTCCTCGCCGCCGTCTGGTCGTACTTCTGCACCCGGCGGATCAGGTTGACCTGCCCGAGGCCCATCGTCGCTACCGGGTCGCCCGGGTCGGCAGCAAGCACCTTCTCGAAAGCAGCCGCAGCGCCGTCCATGTCGCTGCGCTCCATCGCCTCTTGCGCCTCGTCGTACAGGGCGCCGGCGGCCGGATCGGCGAGGCCGTAAAGGTCGTCGGCCTGGCCGGTTGCCCCGTCAGGGCCGGCCGGGGCAGCCGGCCCGCCCGACGCCAGCCCCATCTGCGCGGCTACCTGCATGACCTGGCCGATGAACTCTCTTAGCTGAGGCTCCGGGATGGCACCGGGGAACCCGCCGAGTAGCTGTCCGCCGACCACTGCGAGCACCATCGGGATGCTCTGCACCTGCAGCGCGTCCCTCAGCCCGGGGTTGGCGTCGATGTCCACCTTCGCCAGCACCCAGGCACCGTTGCCCTCGGTTGCCAGCTTCTCCAGGATCGGGCTGAGCTGCTTGCACGGCTCGCACCACTCGGCCCACATGTCGAGGATGACCGGCACGGTCTGCGACCGGGTAACGACCTCGATGTTGAATGTCTCGTCGGTGACATCGATGATCACCCCGGACTGCGCGCCGGGCTGGCCCCCGTCGGCCTGCGCCTGCTCGGCGGCACGCTGACGACGCTGGGCGGCCGCCTGCCGGGCGCCGAGGTCGACGGCGCCGTGCAGGGAAAAGTTCCGCGGCTGGTTCATGGCTCCATCCTGCCCCATGACGCCCGGCACCTGCGCCGTTAGCCCGGGAGGCATCCAGCGGTCAGAAGGCCGGGGCCTCGGAGTAGCTGCCCCACTCGGCGCGCAGTGCATCGCAAATCTCGCCCAGCGTGGCCTCCGCGCTGGCTGCCGCGATCATCGGCGGGACCATGTTCTGCCCGGATCGAGCAGCCGCCAGCATCTCCGCCAGCGCCCGGTCAACCGCTGCCTGGTCCCTGGCCGCCCTGCGCCGGGCCAGCTCCCTGGACTGCTCAACTTCCACCTGGTGGCTCACCCGGAGGATCTCGATCGGCTGCTCGACCGTCTCCGTGTGACAGTTGACGCCCACGACTCGCTTGTCACCCTTCTCCAGCTTCTGCTGGTAGGCGAACGACGCCTCGGCGATCTGGGCGGAGAACCAGCCGTCCTCGACACCGCGCAGGATGCCGGCCGTCATCGACCCGTCCGGGCTCATCGCCCGGATACGGGCGAAGATCTCTTCGGCCTCCGCCTCGAGCCTGTCGGTCAGCGCCTCGAGGTACCAGGACCCGCCGAGCGGGTCGGCGACGTTGCCGACTCCTGTCTCCTCCATGATCACCTGCTGGGTGCGCAGCGCGATCTCCGCTGCCCTCGCGCTGGGCAGTGCGAGGACCTCATCCAGCGCGTTCGTGTGCAGCGAGTTCGTGCCGCCGAGCACGGCGGCGAGAGCCTCGATCGCGGTGCGCACCACGTTGTTGTCGGGCTGCTGGGCCGTCAGCGAGACGCCAGCCGTCTGGGTGTGGAACCGCAACCACTGGGCTCGCTCGGTCTTCGCGCCGTAGACGTCGCGCATCCAGCGCGCCCAGATCCGGCGCGCGGCGCGGAACTTGGCGATCTCCTCGAAGAAGTCGATGTGCGCGTCGAAGAAGAACGACAGGCCGGGCGCGAACGTCTCGATGTCCAGGCCGCGGGACAGCCCAAGTTCGGTGTAGCCGAACCCGTCGGCAAGGGTGAAGGCTAGCTCTTGGGCCGCCGTCGAGCCCGCCTCCCTGATGTGGTAGCCGGACACCGACAGCGGTTTGTAGGCGGGGATGTGCGCGGCGCAGTACTCCATCAGGTCGCCGATCAGCCGCAGGTGCGGCTGCGGCGGGAACAGCCACTCCTTCTGCGCGATGTACTCCTTGAAGATGTCTGTCTGCAGCGTGCCATCGAGCTTGCCGATGTCGGCGCCCTGCCGGCCCGCGGCCGCAAGGTACATGCAGAACACCGGCACCGCCGGACCACTGATCGTCATCGACGTGGTGACGTCTGCCAGCGGGATGCCGTCGAAAAGCTTGTCCATGTCGGCGGCAGAGTCGATCGCCACACCGCAGTGGCCGACCTCGCCGGCCGACCGCGGGTCGTCGGAGTCGCGCCCCATCAGCGTCGGCATATCGAACGCCACGGACAGGCCACCGCCGCCGGCTCGCAGCAGCATCTTGTATCGCTCGTTGGTCTGCGCGGCGTTGCCAAAGCCGGAGAACTGCCTGATCGTCCAGGCCCGTCCGCGGTAGCCGGCGGGATACAGGCCGCGGGTAAACGGGAACTCTCCCGGCCAGCCGATCCGCTCGAAGTCCGGAACGACGGCTCCCGGCGGCGGGCCGTACACCGGGTCAACCGCCAGCCCCGACAGCGTCGTGAAGTCTGCGCCCCGCTTGCGCGACGCGTCGTATCTGCGCTGCCAGCGGGCTCGGCCGTCCTGGTCCTGGCAGTGCGCCCCGTTGTCCATTGCAGCACCTCCCGGGCACCGGACTCGTCGGCTGAGGCTGATTAGTTGGACGTCCTACTAATTTAGCCTACGAAACCTAGCGCAGGCTCCAACCAGCGGGGCA
>JASHTT010000209.1 GCA_030040415.1 Streptosporangiaceae bacterium
CCGACAAGCTGCCTGAGGTCGTGCCGCCGCTCGTGCAGCCGGCCAACAGGAGCGCGACGGCTGCCACCACCGCGGTAACCGCCAGGACCGCAGCTCTCCTCATGCTGTCGTTCCTTACCCCGGAGCCCGCATGCCGTCGTCCGTTATCCCCGCCGCAGCGGATCAGTCGACGGCCGGCTCCGCCTGCGCAGCCAGCTTCATCGCCTCTTCGATCAGGGTCTCGACGATCTGCGACTCCGGCACGGTCTTGATCACCTCGCCGCGCACGAAGATCTGGCCCTTGCCGTTGCCCGAGGCCACCCCGAGGTCGGCCTCGCGCGCCTCGCCCGGTCCGTTGACCACGCAACCCATGACAGCCACCCGCAGCGGCACGTCCAGCCCGTCGAGCGCCGCAGTCACCTGATCGGCCAGCGTGTAGACGTCCACCTGGGCCCGCCCGCAAGACGGGCAGGACACAATCTCCAGGCCGCGCTGGCGCAGCCCGAGCGATTCCAGGATCGCGATGCCCACCTTGACTTCCTCGACCGGCGGCGCCGACAGCGACACCCGGATCGTGTCGCCGATGCCCTCGGCGAGCAGCGCGCCAAAGGCGACGGCGGACTTGACGGTGCCCTGAAAGGCGGGCCCCGCCTCGGTCACGCCGAGGTGCAGCGGGTAGTCGCAACTGCTCGCCAGCAGCCGGTAGGCGTTGATCATCACGACCGGGTCGTGGTGCTTCACCGAGATCTTGATGTCGGTGAAGCCGTGCTCCTCGAACAGCGAGCACTCCCAGAGTGCGGACTCGACGAGCGCCTCCGGCGTCGCCTTGCCGTACTTGGTCAGCAGCCGCTTGTCCAGCGAGCCGGCGTTGACGCCGATCCTGATCGGCACGCCCGCAGCCGAGGCCGCCCTGGCGATCTCGCCCACCTTGTCATCGAAGGCCTTGATGTTGCCCGGATTCACCCGGACGGCGGCGCAGCCCGCGTCGATGGCCGCGAACACGTACTTGGGCTGGAAGTGGATGTCGGCGATCACCGGGATCTGGGACTTGCGCGCGATTTCCGGTAGCGCGTCCGCGTCGTCCTGGGATGGCACCGCGACCCGGACGATCTGGCAGCCAGCGGCCGTCAGCTCGGCGATCTGCTGCAGTGTGGCGTTCACGTCCGCGGTCAGGGTCGTGGTCATCGACTGGACAGACACCGGCGCGCCGCCGCCGACCGGCACGGCGTGCTTACCGCGCCCGACCATGACCTGCCGCGACTTGCGGCGGCTGGCCAGCGGCTCGGGCGGCAGCTGGGGTAGTCCGAGGTCAACAGTCATGTCAAGTCTCGCCTCATGTCTGAAGGTGGACAGGGTTGAAGATGTCAGCGGCGATCAGCAGCGTACCGATGCCGACCAGGACGGCGAAGACCAGGAGGCTGACCGGGACGAGCTTGCTGATGTCGACCAGGCCCGGGTCAGGCCGCCGCAGCAGCCTGTTGAACCAGGCCCTGATCCGCTCGTAGATGACCACGGCCAGGTGGCCGCCGTCCAGCGGCAGCAGCGGCAGCAGGTTGAACGCTCCGACGAAGATGTTCAGCGACGCGATCAGGTACAGCACGAGCGTCGCCTTGGCCTGCCAGGGCAGGCTCGCCTGGACCACGTCGCCGGTCACCTCGCCGACCCCGACGACGCTGCTGACGTCGCCGGCCGCGGTGTGCGTCCGGTTCTTGCTGAACAGGTCAGGCAGCGCCGCTGGCAGCTTCGCGATCGCCGAGGCCGATGAGGTCAGCGTGTCGGCGAACTGCGTGCCCGCGAAGGAGATCGCGCTGATCGGCCCCACGCGCTGGTAGAGGACCGCGGGCTCGACCCCGAGGTAGGGCACCGCCCGGCCGGGGATGTGCGCGAGACTGAGCGTAACGGTGACGGTGCGGCCGTCGCGCTGCACCACCACCGGCAGCGGGACACCGGCCCTCTGCCGCCCGAGCACGGTGTGCAGCTGGTCCCACGAGTTCACCCGCTCGCCGTTCACCGAGACGATCTTGTCGCCGGGCTTCAGCCCGGCCAGCGCGGCGGGCGACTTCCCGAGGGTCTTCCCGGCGCACGGGTTGGCGCTGTTGTTCAGCACGCTGTTGCTGACCGGCACGCAACTCGCTATCGAGCTGACGGTGGTGGTGTTCTCGTTTTCCTGGCCGATCGCGAGTGCCAGCACGAACAGCAGGAACAGGGCGAGCACGAAGTGCATGAACGAGCCGGCGGCGAGCACGATGATCCGCTGCCAGCCAGGTTTGCGCCGGAACGAGCGAGGCTCGTCGTCCTCGTGCACGTCTTCCATCGAGGTCATGCCGGTGATGCGCACATAGCCGCCGAACGGCAGCGCCTTGACGCCGTACTCGGTCTCGCCGCGGAAGAACGACCACAGCGTGTTGCCGAAGCCGAGGAAGAACTGGGTCACCTTCATGTGGAACTTCTTGGCCGTTATGAAGTGCCCGAATTCGTGCAGCATGATCGAGATGATCAGGGCGGCGACGAAGATCACGACACCCAGCAAGAAGGCCAGGTGCCGGTGAAAGGCGAAGATCAGCAGCGCAACGATGGCTGCTGCGACGATGACGGCCCGTGCGCCCCGCAGGACGGCAGGCCAGCGCCCCGATTGCCCCAGCAAGCGGCGTCTCCCTCCGTCGGCCCGGTCTGCGCCGGCCCTATGACTCCCGGCTATCAGCGCACCGGCAGCCTGGTGCCCGCCAGTTCGCCGGCCCGTCCCCTGGCCCAGCTGTCGGCGGCCAGTATGTCGGCCAGGCTGGCGGCTGCGCCGACAGAGTCGTGATGTTCCGAGACTACCTGGGCCACGGTGTCCACGATTCCGGCAAACGGGATCTTGCCCGCGAGGAACGCGGCCACGCATTCCTCGTTGGCAGCGTTGTACACGGCCGGCACGGTCCCGCCGGCCTGGCCCGCCTGCCTGGCCAGCGCCACCGCCGGGAACGCGCCCTCGTCCAGTGGCTCGAACGTCCAGGTGTGCGCGGATGTCCAGTCAATGGCCGGGGCCGCGTCGGGTACCCGGTCGGGCCAGCCGAGGGCGAGCGCTATCGGGATCCGCATGTCCGGCGGGCTGGCCTGGGCGATTGTGGATCCATCGGTGAATTCCACCATGGAGTGGATCACCGATTGCCGGTGCACCACGACCTCGATCCGGTCGAACCCGACGCCGAACAGCAGCTGCGCCTCGATGAGCTCGAGACCCTTGTTGACCAGTGTGGCCGAGTTCACGGTGATGACCGGCCCCATGCTCCAGGTTGGGTGGGCGAGCGCCTGCTCCGGCGTGACGCCGGCCAGCTCGTCCCGGCTGCGGTGCAGGAACGGCCCGCCGCTCGCGGTGATCACCAGCCGCCGCACCTCACGCGGGTGGCCGCCGCGCAGGCATTGCGCGATCGCCGAGTGCTCGGAGTCGACGGGCACTATCTGACCGGGACCGGCCCGGCTGGATACCAGCGGCCCGCCCATGATCAGCGATTCCTTATTGGCCAGCGCCAGCACCCGGCCGGCGTCGAGTGCCGCCAGCGTGGCGGCGAGGCCCACGGCCCCGGTCACCGCGTTCAGCACCACGTCGCACGGCTGGCCTGCAAGCTCGGCCACCGCATCCGGCCCGGCAATAAGCTCGGGCAGCTTGCGCCGGGCACCGTCGGCGGCGCCCAGGGCGGCCAGCGCCTCGCTGACCCGCGGCGCCGCGGCCGCCGTCGCGACCGCCACCACCTC
>JASHTT010000210.1 GCA_030040415.1 Streptosporangiaceae bacterium
GCGTAGGCCATCTTGACCGCGGACGCAGCGGTGAGGGAGCCGGTGACGATCCTCGCTTCCAGCGCGGTGTCGCTGAACAACTCCTGCACCAGTGCGGCCTCCTCGCCGGACAGGTACAACCGGGTGCCGCCGCCGGGTACTGGGGGCATGCCGATGATCCCGCCGTCGACGTAGCGGCCGCCGTTGCCGGTGATGAGCGCCGCGACCTCGCGTGCCGTGTCCGGCGAGATCGCGTTCGCGTCCACGTACAAGCCGGTGAACCCGTGTACCGCCCAGGCGACGTCGAGGGCCGCGTGTGGCGGACAGATCGACAGGATGAGGCTGGCCTGCGAGGCGACCTGGCGTGGCGCTCCCGCGTCGGTCAGCCCGGCGGCTTTCGCTCGGGCCGCGGTCTCCTCGCCGCGGTCCTGCGATGCCCACAGCACGGTGAGCCCCTGCTCTGTCAGGCACTGGCCCACTGCCGCGCCCATCTCACCCGGGTGCAGCAGCCCGATGATCGTGTCCGTTGTCATGCCTGCCATTGTCGCCGACCGGCGGGTGTGCAGGCAGGACTGGCGTTACCTGCTGATTAGAACGCGATCGTTGCCGTGCTGCCCTCAACGGCCGGGGCGCCGCGCAGCGGCGTGAACTCGTCGCCCACGACGACGCCCAGCTCTCCGAAGCCGTGGCCCTGCAACTGGATTCCGGCGACCAGCACGCTGCCCGTTGGGTTCGTCCAGTCCAGCGTCCCGATCGCGCCCAACTTCCGGTACAGCACGCCGATCGGCTTGCCGGTCACGGTCGAGAACTCAGCGAACTCTCCTAGCAGATGACTGCTTGACCTGTTCGGGTATCCGCGCCACAGGGTGGTGACGACCCTGGTGCCGCTCGGCGTCACCAGGCCGTCCCCGTTGGGATTCCACGGTCCGTGGCCCTCCATCTTGACGACGAAATGGCTGTCGGCCAGCAGGTTGCCTCCTGCCGTCGCCGTGTTCAGCAGCCAGACCGAGTAGTTCAGCTTGTTGTCGGTAAATGCGTTGAACGCCAGCTTGCCGTCGCTGGCCCAGGACAGCGACGTGGGGTCGTCGAAGAAGGAGCCGATGTAGGCCTTGTTGGCTTTCCACACCGTTACCTTGCCGGTCGTCAGTGAGTAGACGCTGATCTGGGCGGGTCCCGGGGCAACAGGCTGCGGGTTGACCGCGATCGCGACCTGGGTTCCGGTCGTCGACACGGCCAGGCCAGCCACTTGGTCCGCCGGTGCGATGACCGGCGGGATGTGCAGACGCGCTACCGTCACCTTCCGGTTCGCCGGGTTGAACCGGGCAAGGTAGAAGACGGTGGAGCCCTTGGTGCTTGTCGTGCTGCGCGCCGCCAGCAAGAACTCCCGGTCGTTGGCAGAGCCCGCGACCGCCCTGATGTAGCTGTACGGCTTGGGCAGCCGCACGATCGCTACCGGCTTGCCGCTGAGGGTATGCCGGATGACCCCTTCGCGCGCGAAGCCGGAGGCATTGCCTACCCGGCCTACTCGCGCCATGTAGTACGGCGGCACGCTAGCCACCGCTGCGCTCCGGGATTCCGTCGCCGCGCGCGGAACGTGCGTTGCTGACAGTCCGGCCGAAGTGGCGATCACCGCGGCGACCGCGGCAGGAGCGGCGAAGAGCTTGATCCCACGGTGGCTCGGCACGCCCGGCCTCATCCCGCTGGCGATGTCAGTCTGGGCGAGCGCGGTCTGCAGTCGGCATTTTGTCAGTTTCATGGCCTCTCCCTAGTTGCACGGCCGATGCAAGCCAGCGCGCGACGTCCCGCTGACCTGACTGTGCTCGGCCTGATGCTGATGGCTGCATCGAGGATTAGAACGCGATGGTTGCGGCACTGCCGTCAACGGCCGGGGCGCCGTGCAGCGGGGTGAACTTGTCGCCGACGACGACGCCGAGCGTTCCCGTGCGGTGGTCTTGCAGCTGAATCTGGGCGATCAGTACGCTGCCCGACGAGTTCGTCCAGTCCAGTACTCCTATCGCGCCCTCTTTCGGGTACAGGACGCCGACCGCCTTGCCGGTCAGGGTGGAGAACTCCGCGAACTCCCCGAGCAGGTGACGACTGGACCTGTCCGGGTAACCGCGCCACAAGGTGGTGACGACCCTGGTGCCGCTCGGCGTCACCAGGCCGTCCCCGTTGGGATTCCACGGTCCGTGGCCCTCCATCTTGACGACGAAATGGCTGTCGGCCAGCAGGTTGCCTCCTCCGGTGGCCGTGTTCAGCAGCCAGGTCGAGAAGTTCAGCTGGTCGAAGGTTTGCGCATTGAACGCCAGCATTCCGTCGCTGGCCCAGGACATGGCCGTGGGGTCAGCAAGGCCGGGACCGGCACCGCCGTTGCTCATCTCCACATAAGAGCTCTTCCACACGTCGACCTTGCCCGTCGCCAGCGAGTAGACGCTGATCTGCGTAGTTGTCGAGCGCTTGTGCGTCGTGCTCACCGCGACCGCCAGCTTGGTTCCGTCCGTCGACAGCGCCATCCCCGCTAGCTGGCTTGGCGCGCTGATCTTCGCCGTCTGCAGACGCACCACCAGCACCTTGCCGGTCGCTGGGTTGAAGCGGGCGAGGAAGAAGACATCAGGCCCGTTAAGCTCAGTCTTCGCCGTTTTCTGCGCTGACAGCACGAACGTGGTGTCGTTGTCAGAGCCAGCGATGCCTGTTATGTACACGTAAGGCTTAGGCAGGCCAAAGGTGGCCACCGCCTTGCCGTTGACCGTCCGGTGCACAACCGCTCGAAGGGCGAGGCCGTTTGCGCCGCTCACCTGGTCGGCAGCGGCCATATAGTACGGCGGCACGCTGGCTAGCCCCGCGCTCGGCCTGTGCGCGCCGGGCCGGGTGGCGTGGGACCCGCCGGATAGCGCTGTCGAGGCTGCGATGACGGCGACGACTGCGGCGACGGTCGCGACCGGTGCCGCCAAGAGCTTGATCCCTCGGTGGCCACCAACGCGCAGCACGCCACGGCGCGTGTGGCCAGCCGCCTGGTCGCTGACTGCGGACAGGTCGAGTGGCCGAATGCTGCCAGCCAGAATTTCGTGCGCAGTTTCCGCGAGCGCGGCGCGCAGCCGGTCTTCTGTCAGTTTCATGGCCTCTCCCCAAGAGCCCGGCCGAGCGCGACCAGTGCGCGATGCGCGGCTGACCTGACCGAGCTCGGCCTGATGTTCATGGCGGCGGCGATCTGGTCGTCTGGCAGATCCAGGTAGTACCGGAGTGCCAGCACCGCACGCTGCCGGTCGGGCAGCGCGCGGAGTGCGCCAATGATCTCCCGGCGTTCCTCGACCGACAGCACCGCAGACTCGGCTGACGCGACCGGCGGCTGGTGAGACACGTCGAATTCCACCAGCCGGTGGCGGCGCAACACAGAGCGGCAGCCGTTCAGCACCGACGACCGGACGTAGCCCAGCGCCTTGGCCTGATCGTCGAGCTGCGGCCAGCGCCGGTACAGCCCGAGGAACGCCTCTTGCACGACATCCTCGGCGGCCTGCCGGTTGCCCAGCATGATGTGCGCCAGCCGGACCATGCCGAGTGCATGGTCGGCATACAGCGCGGTGACCGCCGACGCGCGGTCCGGCGGTTCGGCGCCGCCGACCGCGGCGACAGTCCCGTCCGCGGACAGTCGACTGCGCGGCGGGGCTACGCCAGCTGTCGCGTCGAGTTCCATGTCTCAGAGACGCATACCAGCCTGTCCTGCTGCTCGCCAAGAAGCAGTTTTTCTCAGCAGTCGTCCGGTGACCGCCGTTGGCGGTCACCGGACGACACCGCAAGGACTAGAAGGCGAGTATCACGATCCGGCCCTCCGGCGACGGGGCTCCGGGCATCGGGGTGAATTGGCTGCCGCGGAGCACGCCGAAGACGAACCCACCTCCGGGCTTGGCGGGCGCGGCGACGACGAGCTTGCCGCCGGACGGGCTGGACCACACCAGTCCGTTCAGGCCCGTGGCCTCAGTGCTCACCTTGTCCAGAATCCGCACCAGCCGTCCTGTCGCAGCGGAGAACTCTTCGAACGCGCTCGTAATCGTTCTGGTGTTGCCCCTGCCCGTGAGGGCCTGGTACACGGGGGCCACGATCATGGCGCCGTTACTCGTCAGCAGCAGGTTCGAAGTGAATTGGAAGCCAGCGGTCGAGGCCTGCGGGAAGCGGACGGCAAGCCGACTGTCTGCCAGCAAGTTCCCCGGTGCGGCGCTGGTGTTCAGCAACCACACGCCGCTCTCAGCAGACTCCGGACGCCTGCCGTCCACGACGCGGCTGCTGCCAAACCAGTTGAAGGCCAACGTGCCGGTCGCGGACCAGGAGAGCCCTCCGGAGTCGTCTTCCCACGGGCCATAGCCGATCGTCCCAAAGCCGTGCCATGACGTGGACGTCCCGGTGGCCAGGGTATAAACGGTGAGCCGAACGTTCAGCGTATGCCCGATCTGAACGGCAGTCGCCAGCTGGCTTCCGCCGGGGGACAGCGCGAACGCGGCCAGCGCATTGGCGGCCGGCACTTCAGGAATAGCCAAGGCTGTCAGCGACACGGTGCCGCTCGACGGATGGAACCGCGCGAGGAAGAACTTGACGGCCACGCTGGGGTCATCCACCAGCCCCGTCATCGCGG
>JASHTT010000211.1 GCA_030040415.1 Streptosporangiaceae bacterium
TGCGGCTGCTCGTGGATCTCCTTGTGCATGAAGTGGGCGTGTCCGTCAGCGTCATAGCTGGCAACGTCCGTCTCGACCGTCGCGGCCTGCTTGGTGGTCCGCCTCGCGTCGAGTGTCGACGTCCGGAACCCGTCCGGCCTGATCGTGGCGATCTCGCCGTCGTCCAGGTGCACGACCTGCCGCGTGTACCGGACCAGGGCGGCAACGTCAGATGCCGCGAACATCTCCTTGTCGCCGATGCCGAGAAGCACCGGGCTGCCGTTGCGGGCCACGACGACGCGGTCGGGCTTGCGGCTGTCCAGTACGGCCAGCCCGTAGGTGCCCACCACCGACTGGAGCGCCTGCCGTACCGCCTCCTCGAGGTCGTCGGTGCTAGCGGCAGCGATCAGGTGAGCGAAGATCTCGCTGTCTGTCTGCGAGTGGAACTCGGCGCCGCGGGCGATCAGGCCTGCACGCAGTTCCTCGGCGTTCTCGATGATGCCGTTATGCACGATGGCGATGGGACCGCAGACGTGCGGGTGGGCGTTGGCGTCACTCGGCTCGCCGTGGGTCGCCCATCGTGTGTGGCCGATGCCAGGACTGCCCTTAAACCGGGCCGGGACGTCTGCGGCGAGCTCGGTCACCCGGCCCTTCGCCTTCCGGACCTTCAGGTCGCCGCCACGGCCGACGACGGCGAGCCCGGCGGAGTCGTAGCCCCGGTACTCCAGCCTCGCGAGCCCCTCGAGCAGCACCGGGACGCTGTCACGACTACCGACATAGGCCACGATTCCACACATAAAACTCGCCTTTCATCCGTAGACTGCTCGGCGCAACTGGCGCAGCGTCAGGTTCGGAGCCACATACCGCCGATGCGGAATCTCCGCCGCGATCGTCGCGAAGGCGCGGTCGTTGGTGAGGCCACTTGCCTTCAGCTCCCGGTGACGGCGGCGGACGTACTCTTCTGGCTGCTCCGAGAAGTACCCGAGCACGTCGGCGATGACGCGGGTCGCCTGTGCTTGGCTGAGCGGGCACGTTCTCGTCAGGTATTCCACCAGTTCGCTATGGCGTTCCTCGTCCGGCACGCCGACAATAGTCGCTGAATCCCCGTGCTTCTGCAATGATCCTGCCCGAAATCGGGCAGGATCATTGCAGAAGCTTGCCCCAAAGGCGACAGCCCGTCGGCTATCTACGGCGAGCGTTGCTGCCGAGATGGTCACCTGACTGCCCGCCAGCCCTGGTCGCATCGCTTTACGAAGCCTGCCGACGCCAGGAAGCCCAGGCAACGCATCGCGGTGTCCAGGTCAACGCCAGCCCGCACGGCGATGCTGGCAGGACCAAGTCCGCCGCGAACGGGCACCTGCTCGAGCACGGCGGTGGCCACCGGGTCCAGTCCATCGCGCGGCACCGCCGGGCCTCGGCGAGGGCCGATACCCGTCGCCTCGTCGGCCCCTGGGCTGAGGTGTTCGAGGACATCCCTGGCGCTGGTCACGCACATCGAGCCGTACTCCCTGATCAGCTCATGACACCCGGCAGACTGATAGGACGTGACCGGTCCCGGCACCGCCATGACGGCCCTGCACAGCTCGCGGGCGTGCCGGGCCGTATTGAGCGCTCCGCTACGGAGCGCGGCCTCGACCACTACCGTGCCGCGGCCCAGGGCAGCGATAATCCTGTTCCGGACCAGGAAGCCTGGCCTGGTCGGGGCCTGCTCCGGCGGGCACTCACTGACCAGCACGCCGTCAGAAGCGATCGACGCGAACAGGCCTGCGTGGCCCTTCGGGTAGCCGAAGCCCAGGCCTCCGGCCAGCACGGCAACAGTGGGCCCGCCCGACGCCAGAGCGCCGCGATGCGCGCTCGAGTCGATCCCGTACGCGCCCCCCGAGATCACGGTAACGCCCTGTCCGGTGAGAGCTGCGGCCATCTCGATCGCGACGTGGTTGCCGTAGGCCGTGGCGGCTCTCGCCCCCACCACGGATACGGAGTTCAGGCAGGCGAACCGAAGGTCTGTGTTGCCGCGCACCCATAGCACGAGCGGCCGGGCATCGCCGAGATCATCGAGCTGCGTCGGCCATTCGGGGTCACCCGGGCAGACCAGCCGCAGGCCGCCGTCCTCCCAGGCGGCGAGCCTGCCGACAGTGGGCAGCAGGCTCAGCCTGTCTCGCCAGCGTTCAACCGCCCTTGCCATAGCGGGGCCCTGCTGCTCGTCCGCTGGCACCAGCTCTCCGTCGCTGTCGGTACCGGTGACAGCCGCCAGGACACCCGCCGCCGGCATAATGCGCAGAGCTTCGCCGAGCTGGGGATCACCGGCGTTGGCCAGGAAGCTCAGCGCAGCCCTCGCACGGCGCTCGCTCTGCTCCGCCCCGGTCACGACAGCACCGCCGGCCGGGCATGCGGGCGCGGGCAGTCAGCCGCGCGATGGCAGATCGCGGGAGTCGAGCTGTGTCGATTTCTTGTGCGATTCATCGTTACCACCTCTGGCTTCAGACGGTGCCAGAGGTTAATCACGACATCCTGGCAGAGCAGCTTCCTGTGAATTACCGGCCAATCAGCCGACACGCTGTGGATAACCTGGCCAGGATGTCGGACCGACGTGATCTAACTGCCTACTCGGCACAACCAATCGAGACGGCGTCCCTGTCATCAGCCCGGGTTGACCGTGCTGTAGCCATCGGCGACTGGGTGGCGCCTCAGTCACGCGCGGTTAGCTGACGGGGCACCTGCCTGACCGTGGTCGAACCTGGCCTCGAGTGGCGCTAGCGCCCTCCGATGGCGTACAGCGTGGCGTTATTGATGGCGTAGACAGTGCCGTCGGGGCCGATGATGGTGGGGGTGTATGGCTCGGAGTACGGGGCGTTGAGGCGGATCTTCTCGGCCAAGGTGTTAGTGGCCAGGTCCCAGCGGTAGAGCATTCCGTCCTCGTTGTTCACGATCACCGAGTCGTCGGCGATGTCGACCACCGCCGAGTTGATGCACCATTCGTACCGTCCTCCACGGGGTTCTCCCGGGACGTGGACTGGCGACAGAATGGTCTCGACGGCCTTCATGGTTCGGACGTTGGCGTAAGGATCCTGCTGGCTTGACCTGGGGTCGAGGACCGCCATTTGGTTGTGCCCGTTTCCGTGCGGCCCGACCTTGTAGTAGTTGTTGTACTTGGACACCAGCAGGTACGGCGAGGTGCCGTGGTAGTTAGGCACAGCGTCAGCCGGCACCACGGAGACTGTGTTGTCCCAGCCAAAGGATCCCGGGATCTCGGTCCGGGTCAGGGTCGCGTTGAAGTGCAGCAGCCAGCCGCGGTTGTCATGGCTCGGGACCGGATTCTCCAGCACGCCGTAGTACACGTCCCCGTCGGGGCCGATAGTTGGTGAGGCGGTCGAACTGGCGGAGATCAGGGCCGATCGGCCCGTGACTGGGTCCTTCAAGGCGACGTGGAAGCGTGGCCTAAGCGTGCTGGCGTTGAGCCCGACCAGGATGCCGCGGGCCCCGTACCGGCCGGCCGTGCCGCTGATGGGGCTGGTGACGGCGATGTAGAGGGTCTTGCCGTCGGGCGACAGAGCCGGGGCACAGCCGATGGCCACACCGGTGAAGGCCCGGTTGCTGGCCGCAGCCGCGGCAGTAATCCAGGTCGCACGGCCATCGGCATCGATCCTGGCAATCCCGCTCGTCAGGTGGTCCGGTGTTGCGCCATTGACGGTGAACCCGAAGTACACCGACCCGTCAGGCGCCGCGGTCAGCGGCGTGGTGATCTGCACTGCCTTGTCGTACGCGGACTGGTGCGCCTTCCACTGGGCTGCCCCGTAGAACACCAGCCGCCGCACCGAGCCGACCCGCAGGTTGGCGTGCGCGCGCATCAGGACCGTGCCGCCCGCACCAGCGACCGCCAGGGTCCCGCCGGGCGTCAGGACAGCCGGCAGCGCTGGCGTGGCGTTCGTGGCAGCGTGCGGGAACACGGATGCCCGGTAATCACTGTCAAGCGACCAGCGCCGAGCGCCGCTAGCCCCTGAGTACGCGACCACACGGTATCCGGCCTTCGCGCTGACCCGAGTCGGAACCAGCACCGTGTTCGCGGTCGTGATCATGGCAGAGCCGTAGTTGCTGGTCAGCGATCCCTGTATCACATCCGGGGCCAGGTCCACTTTCGCCCGCCAGCGAATCCGCATCAACGGCTGAGCAGACTTGCGGGCGACGGCCGTGTGCTGTGCGTTGCCAGCGAAGCCCGCCCATTCGACTGCTGGAGTACCGCCTGCCGGCGAAGTACCCGCTACGTCGGTCTGCGCGCTCGAAGCCGGGGTTAAGAGGCAGCTAACGAGGACCACCCCGACAGCTGCGGCCGCACATATTCCGGCCGTGTTCATCCAGCCAAGAGTCGGCCGGGCCGGCTTCCCTGCCGACTCAGCGCGGCTCTGCCCCCGAGTGTCACTGTGGCGATCGGCCATTCTGCGACCCACCCTTCCCGGTGCTCACCCCTGTGATTGAAGCTTGGGCAGATCCGTTCTGTCGCGGCAATATCGCCGGACCAGGCGAGCTACGCCAGGCACCCAGCATCGCCCGCGAGCAAGGTGATGAGCAAGCCCTGCCCTCGGCCGCGCCAAGAGCTGCCTTCGGCCTTGACGCCGAACTGCTGGACCGCGCCGAAGCTGGTGCTGGCGTCGGCGTGATGAACTGCTGGCAACCGTCACGCCGGTATGGCGCATGAGAACTCTTGCCGGGCGGCGTGTCGATCTGGAGCGAGGCGTTCGTAGCACAAGTGAGAGGCGGCCGGACGAGGCTGCCAGGGCTAAGGAGTCATGAGATGACGCAGTACCTGATCTCGTTCGATGACGGCGCGATGGACCACATCCCAGACGAGGACTTTTCCGACGTGGCCAAGGCTGCGCTCGCGGTGGACCACGAGGCTAAGGACGCCGGCGTGTTCGTGTTCAGCGGCGGGCTGCAAAGCCAGCGGGCGAGCGTGGTGGCGACGGACTGGACTGTCACCGATGGCCCGTATCCGGAGACCAAGGAGGTCATCGGCGGACTCATGGTCGTCGACGTAGCCTCACGAGAGGAGGCACTGGAGTGGGCTGCCAAGATCGCCGTCGCCTGCCGCTGTGCTCAAGAGGTCCGCGTTTTCCTGCCAGAGCCGTCCATCTGATCGATGGCCGGGCACTGCCAGTTCAGGCGCGACCGGCCGAGCGTCAGCGGCCGTGCGGAGGTGACGAATACCGCGCGACAGTGAACGCGATCATCACTGGCACGTCCAGCGCGAACATCGCCAGCATGGCCAGCGCGACGGCAAGCGGTGAACCACGCGTATGGTCGCGGATAAACGCGAACGCGATCATGCCCGCCGAGACGATGTACGCGAGCAGAGCCCACCTGAACACCAGCCAGAACCGGTCCCACGCGAAATCGCGCAGCCGCGCGAGCAGCACGGCCGCAGCCGCCAGCAGCAGCGCGCTAACTACCGCGATCACGACCGGGACGGTCAGCGGCGGGCGCTTCGGCAGCGAGGAAGCCATCACGATCCCGCCGATCACCACGAGGCCGAGCGAGACGAGCGCAAGCTCTACGACGGGCGGGAACCGGCGGGCCGGGCCGGCATTCTCCACTTGGTCAGGCCTGTGCTCGGCGGGGTCAGCAGGCAACGCCCCAGGTAGTGCCGTCACTGGGTCGCCACCCGGGTCATGATGATCAATGTTGCCACCTGCATCAGCCCGGTGACGCCGGCTGTGTAGATGAACCGCTTCATCAGCTTCTCGATAACCATTGGATCAGGCCTGGGCTTGCGCATCTCAAACAGCACCGTGATGTTGGCAGGTTCGAGCACTCCGAGAGCGATCACCGCCATCACGCCGACGACGCAGAAGGAAGCGATCAGCCAGGGGTGGTTAGGACTCGAGGATGACAGGTTCCCCATCTGCAGCGCGAGCTGGAAGCCCGCCGCCAGCGTCATCAGCACGAGGGTCGGCATGATCAGCACCATCATCGGCATGAAACGGGCGCTGAACTGCGCCCTGGCGGGCACTGGAAGCCGTCCGAGGATAGGTCCGATGACCAGGCCGACGAACAAGTCGATAGCGGTCCACAGGGCACCCCCCGCCACGTGGCAGAACATCAGCGCCCAAAGCCAGTTGCCGGCGATCGCCGCGATCACGAAGCCCACGATGATTGCCACGACCGGCAGGCCCCGAAGCGGGACAACCTGCGGCCGCGGCGGCCCGGCCGGTGGACCGGCCGGGAGTTCGGTCGCGGCGATCCCAGCCGGTGCTTGCGTTATATCCGTCACTCCACCCCCCAATCCGACGGCAGCAATGACATGGCGCAGTCAGCGCAATCTGCCGTGGCCCCACCCGCGTGAGCAAAGCATGCCTTAGATGCATGAATCATTGCAATAGCTAAGGAGTCTCGAAGGGCATGCCAAAGGGCTATGCCCGCCGATCATGCCGCTTGCCGCGCCTGCACCGGACCGCCTGGCTCAACCCGAGCCGGTGAGCTCTTTCGCCGGGGCTCATGCGGCGCTTAGCGGGGGTTCGGGCGCACCACACCGGGCAGATAATGGGCGTCAGCGCGTGGCGCCGGAGGGAAAGGCCGCCTGTGGAGTACCTCGTCACCATGACCACGCACGTGCCGGACGGAACCACGGATAGCGCTCTCCAGCTGATGCGCGACCGCGAAGCAGCGCATTCACGCAAACTCGCTGAACAAGGATCGCTGCTGCGCCTGTGGCGTCCACCGCTGCAGCCTGGCGAATGGCGCTCCCTCGGCTTGTTCGCCGCCGCCAGCAGCAACGGGCTGCAACAAACTCTGGCCTCGATGCCCCTGCACGTGTGGCGCAGCGACGAGGTGACGCCGTTGTCGCCGCATCCAGACGATCCGCGCGCAGCGAGCAGTATCGGCGGGACGGAGTTCCTTACCTCGTTCACTATCGCCATTCCGCACGGCACGTCCCCGGACGCCGTGACGGACGCTGAGGCAGCCGAGTCGGCAAGGATGAAGGCGCTCGGGCAGGGACCATTGGAACGGCTGTGGATGCTGTCCAGTCCCTCCGGCTGGCTCGGCCTATGGAAGGCATCCAGCCCGGCCGAGTTGCAGGCGATCCTGACGTCGCTGCCGATGGATTCCTGGATGACGGTGCAGACCACACCGCTTAGCAGACACCCGAGTGACCCGGGGACCGACGGGAGCGGGCCATGAACGGCGCTGACCGCCCGGTCGCCATCATCACCGGCGGCTCTCAGGGCATCGGCGCGGGGCTGGTCACGGGGTACCGCGAACGCGGCTGGGTCGTGCTAGCTAACGCGCTGACGATCAAGCCGTCCGATGATCCGGACCTAGTCGCGTTGGAGGGCGACATCTCCGATCACGCCACCGCCGACCGGATCATCAGCGAGGCGCTCGGACGGTTCGGGCGCATCGACACGCTGGTCAACAACGCGGGCGTCTTCCTCTCCAAGCCCTTCACCGATTACACCGCCGAGGATTACGCGCTGGTCGTCGGCGTCAACCTGGCCGGCTTCTTCTGGCTAACCCAGGGCGTCATTACCGAGATGCTGAAGCGCTCCGCCGGCCACGTGGTCAACATTTCGGCCAGCGTGGCCGACTACGCGGACTCCACCTCACCCTCGGTGCTGGCCGCGCTCACCAAGGGTGGCCTCGCCGCAGCGACCAAGTCACTTGCCATCGAGTACGCCTCGCGCGGCATCCGCGTCAACGCCGTCTCGCCGGGGGTCATCCAGACGCCCATGCATCCAGCTGACAGCTACGCAGCCGCTGCCTCGCAGTCCCCGCTCGGCAGGGTGGGCCAGGTTAGCGACATCGTCGATGGCATCCTTTTCCTAGAATCGTCCCCTTACATCACCGGGGAGATCTTGCACATCGACGGCGGCCGGACAGCCGGCCATTGACTGTCGTCTAATCCGAAAGCACATCATCATTCCCCCTGAAAGAGCCGAGTGCGGCCGCGTCTGCACCGCGCGCTGAGACCCGTCAGAGCCCCACGCCCATCCATAGAGCTAGGGCGTAGCTGATCTGTTCGCCGCGCGGCCGGTCCACGCCAGCAAGGTCAGCCAGCGTCCACGACATCCGGATGATCCGGTCAGCTCCCCGTGCGCTGATCTGGCCGAGGTCCATGGCGCGCTCGAGAGGGGCCAGCGCGCCAGCAGCCGGACGGAAGCTGCGCCGAAGCTCGCTCCCAGGGATCTCTGCGTTGAGCCGCCACCGGGTCCCGGCTAACCTGCGCGCGGCACGCTTCCTGGCCTCCGCCACCCTGGCCGCTACCACCGAGCTCGACTCCGTGAGCTGACGGTCGCTGAGCAGTTCTGCGCGGCCGACAGGCAGTAGCTCCACCTTCACGTCCACCCTGTCAAGTAGCGGCCCGGATAGCTTGGCCATGTAACGCCGCTTCGTCATTGGCGTGCAGGTGCAAGCCTCGCCGGCCGCCGCACCGCGGGCACAGGGACAGGGATTTGCCGCCAGCACGAGCGTAAACCGAGCCGGGAAACGCGCGGTCAGACCCGAGCGTGCGATAACGACTTCGCCGGACTCCAGGGGTTGCCTGAGCGCGTCGAGCACGTCCCTGTCGAATTCGGGTGCCTCGTCGAGGAATAGACAACCGTTGTGCGCGAGAGACGCTGCGCCCGGCCTTATGATCCCGCTGCCGCCGCCAACGATGGCCGCCTTCGTCGCGGTATGGTGGGGCGCGCAGAACGGCGGCTCGGTCAGTAGCGGTCTGGCGGGCGGCAGCATCCCTGCGACCGAATGTATGGAGCTGACCTCCAGCGCCGCACTCGGCTCAAGTTGCGGCATGATCGTCGGCAGCCGCTCCGCTAGCAGGGTCTTCCCGACACCTGGCGGGCCCAGCAGCATCATGTGGTGGCCTCCAGCGGCACAGATCTCCGCTGCCCGCCGCGCCACCGGCTGGCCGACTACATCGGCGAGATCCCTGGGCTGACTGGCGTGTCCCTGCTCAGGCAACGCCGCACTAATCTGACCGACGCTCGGTCCTGCCTCTCCCGGCCCGCCGTTGGTAGGTCCGCTGTCGCCGCGGCCATCCGGTCGGCCGGCTTGCGGCGCTGCGCCGATGAGCCCCTGCCCAGACTCCAGGACCTGGACTTCGCCGTCGTCACTTGGCTGGTCCGCGCGCAGCCAGACGAGGAGAGCCTTCAGGCTGACGGCGGAAATCACTTCCACGCCGGGCACGAGCGCGGCCTCTTGCACGTTCTGCGGAGGCACGACAACCCGACGGAATCCCGCCGCGGCCGCCGCGGCAATCGACGGCAGCACGCCTGGAACCGGCCGCAGCCGACCGTCGAGCCCGAGCTCACCAAGAAAGACGACGTCAGCCACGCGCGCCGCGGGAACCGAGCCCGCTGCGCCGAGTATCGCGATGGCGATACCGAGATCGAAGCCGGCGCCGCGCTTGGGCAGGCCAGCCGGCGACAGCCCGACCGTTATCCGCCGATGCGGCCACTGCTCGCCACTGTTGACTATCGCCGCCCTGATCCGGTCCCTGGCTTCTCGGAGCGCGGTGTCCGGCAGTCCGACCAGCAGCAAGGCAACAAGGCCGTTCTCGATGTCGGCCTCGACGTCGACCATGTGCCCCTGAACTCCGACCAGGGCTATCGCGTGCGTCCTGGCGAGCGCCATCCGGCACCACCTCCGCCGCCGACACTGCCGCACCGCACCGCCGCGCCGAGCGCTCCGCGATCCCACTGTGGACGAGCACGTCCACACAGCTTCGCGGCTGTGCGGCAGCTCGCCGCCTTGTCGGCATGAGGTGGTTCAATGCCCCATGCACCCGCCGGCATCGGCGTGTTCGGCGTGGACGCGAGCGGGCACCGTGGAGCGCTCGTCACGACGACCGCGTGCACGGACGGCTGGCCTCCGACCCGGCTCGGCGCTCGGTGCCCTCGGTCGGGAAGGGTCAGACCGCTGCCTGTCTTAGCGCAAGTTCGATGGCCTGGTCGTAGCTGAGCGCGCGGCCGTGGGCGTAATCCTGCTGAACCTGCTCGTCGCCCAGGACCGCTGCTGCCTGGCCGAGAGTTTCCTCGCGGCGGCGCTCGTCGAATGGTGACAGCCGGGCTCCGAGACGCGCGAGCAGGGCATGAGTCGCGCCGAGCAGCATGACTGCCCGTTGCCAGTCGCCCTGGTCGGCGGCCAGCAGCGCCAGGCCGAGCGTCGCGCCGGCCAGGCTCCACATCCCGCCGATGCGGCGGCTGTTGCGGACGACGTCTTCGAATGCCAATCTTGCGCCGTCGAGATCACCCTGGATGCGCAGCACATCTGCCAGGTTCCCCCAGGCCACAAGGTGTTGCATTCCGAGTGCCTCTGCGGCCCGGATTGCGGCTTCCAGAGGCGCCCTGGCCGCAGCGACGTCCCCGTTCTCCAGGGCAAGAACGCCAACATCATTAAAGATCCCCATCCTGACCCCCACGTCACCAGAGCGCTCCGCGCAGGCGATGGCCTCGGCGTACGCTGCTCGCCGAAGCTTGACCGGCAAAATGGATGATCCGTGTGCGCGCAGGGCCATCGCCAACAGCAGGTCGTCGCCTACCTGCCGGGCCAGGCTGACCACTTCGTGCCCAAGCGGGTCCGCATGGTCCCAATCTCCAGCCGTGCTGTACAGCCCGCACAGCGCCATTGAGGTCCACGTGCGGACCCGGTTGTCGCCGAGCCCGCGGGCGATATCGTCGGCCTGCTGTGCCAGCTGGATGCTTGCGGGCAAGTCAGTGCCACCGTTCAGGCCAGCGACCAGGGCAAGCGCCTCGGCGTATAGGGCGGGATCGGCAGCCGCTTCGGGGCGGCGGAGCACCGGCAGCAACAGCCGGACTATTTCGTCGGACGGGTGACGCGATCCCCAGTACCGGCGTAGCGCGATGCCGAACCGCAATACCCGCGCTATGCCGTCCGGTTCGCTGGCTGCGTACTCGGCCGCGCGCTGCAAGTTCGCGTGATCAGCTTCCAGCCGGTCAAGCCAGCTGCCCAACTCGGGCCCGTACAGGTGCGGGACGGCCGCTTCGGCGACCGCGAAGTAGTGCGCGCAATGCCCCTCGCGGACGGCGTCGGCTGCATCTTGCCCGGCCTCCTCCAGCCGCTCCGCAGCGAACAGCCGGATGGTTTCGAGCAGCCGGTACCGCAGGCCCGCCAATGCCGGTTCGGTCACGACAATGTTCTTGTCCACCAGCGAGCCCAGCAGCCCAGCAACGTCGAGCAGATCGATGGCCCCATACCCGCAAACGTGCTCGACGGCCGCCAGGTCGAAGCTCCCGGAGAAGACCGATAGCCGGCCCAGCAGGAGCTGTTCGCCAGGCGTGAGGAGCGAGTAGGACCAGCCGACGGTGGCTGCCAGGGTCTGCTGCCGTTCCAGCGCGGTGCGGCTGCCGCCGGTCAGCAACCGGAACCGCTGGTCCAGCCGGCCGGCCAGCTCAGCCAGGGACATCGACCGCAGCCGGGCGGCGGCCAGTTCGATCGCCAGCGGCATCCCGTCCAGCTGCCGGCACACCGACACGGCCACCGGCGTTGTGCCTGGGTCCAGGGCCAGGTTGACGCCGTGCGCCGCGGCTCGGTCGGCCAGCAGCGCGACCGCGTCACACGACGCCATCGCAGCCGGGTTGGACTCGCCCGCTGAGGGCAGGGACAGCGGCGGTACCCGGTAGGTCCGCTCCCCGGGAATGCCCAGGGCCTCGCGGCTGGTCGCCAGCACGCCCACCTTCGGGCAGCGCTGCAGGATCGTCTCGGCGGTCTTGGCGCAGCCGCCGATCAGGTGCTCGCAGTTATCCA